>DATIPJ010000648.1:0-8674 GCA_035472155.1 Kofleriaceae bacterium | reverse complement strand
GGTCGTCGGCGGGCGCTACCGCGAGGACTTCGTCGGGGTCGGCCCGCAGGGCGGCGAGGGCGCCGGCGACGAGCACGTGCTGCCGGCGACCTACGTGTTCTCGACCCGATCGTGGCGCTACAAGGGCTACTCGGTGATGGTCAAGGAGCGGCCGGCGATGGCGACCCGCGGCCGGTGGTCGCGCGAGTGCCTGCCGTGCCACAACACGCTGCCGCTCGCGACGATGCTGTACGACGACCTCGACCCGCGCGTGCCGAGCTACCAGGGCAAGCTGTCGGATCGCGTGATCCCGCGGGCGCGGGCGTGGACGGCGCAGGCGCTCGACGAGCCGGGGCTCGCTCGCGCGCTCGGCGACGAGATCGGCTTCCTCGGCGGTGCGCCGCCCGAGGCGCCGGGCGCGCTGCACGACTGGCTGTCGGCGGCGGCGACCGCAAACCAGCAGCACCTCGACGGGCCCCATCTGGTCGAGCTCGGCGTCGGCTGCGAGGCGTGCCACAACGGGGCGCGCGAGCACGCGGCCGAGCCGGATGCGCGGCCGGCGTTCGCCGTGCAGAGCCGTCTCGTCGCGGTGAGCCCGCCGCGTGGCCAGGGCGGCACGCGCGCGCAGTGGATCAACCACACGTGCGCCAAGTGCCACACGGTGCTGTTCACGCACTACGAGTGGACGTGGGAGGGCGGCGTGCGCGCGAAGAACCCGGGCGGCAGCTCGATCAGCTCGGGCGAGGGCCGCGACTACCAGCTCGGCGGCTGCTCGTCGCAGATGGCGTGCACGGCGTGCCACGATCCGCACACGACCGATCCGCCCGCGAAGCTGGCGGCGCTCGCGACCCCGGCGGGCAACCCGACGTGCACCGGCTGCCACGCGGCGTTCGCCGGCGCCGACGCGGCGGCGCGCCACAGCCACCACGCGGGCGGCAGCGCGGGCAGCGCATGCATCGCGTGCCACATGCCGAAGAAGAACATGGGCCTGGACTACGCATTGATCCGCTATCACCGGATCGGATCGCCCAGCGATCCGCGCCGCGTGCTCGGCGATCGCCCGGTCGAGTGCGCACTGTGCCACGCCGACCAGAGCGTCGAGGCGCTCGTCTCGTCGATGGAGCGCTGGTGGGGCAAGCGCTACGACCGCGATGCGCTGCGCGCGCTGTACGGCCCCGACCTCGCCGTCAATGCGCTGTACGCGACGCTCGAGCGCGGCAAGCCGCACGAGCAGGCGGTCGCGATCGCAGTGCTCGGGCAGGCGCGCGATCGCGCGGCGATCCCGGCGCTGGCGGCGCAGCTCTCGCACGACTATCCGCTCGTGCGCTACTACGCGCAGCGCGCGCTCGAGACGGTCACAGCTGCGCCGGTCGCGATCGACGTCGGTGCGCCCGCGGCCGAGGTGCGCCGCGCCGCCGACGCCTGGCTTAGAACAGCGGCAGCTCGCCCGTGATCGCGTCGACGGCGTCGGTCCACGCCGGCCCGACCGCGCAGCAGGTCTTGGTCGGCACGCCGTGAAACTCGGTGTGGCCGGCGTCGACGATCAGCGCGCACCGCACGCCGGCGGCACGCGCGCGCGCGACCACCGCATCGAGCGCCGCCTCGGAGTCGACCGAGACGCACACCTTGGTGAACCGGCCGCCGAGCCACGCGGCGAGTGCCGGGTCGAGCGCGATCGTGAACGTCGCGCCGTCGCGAGCGCACGCGCCGGCGTCGAGCAGGACCTTGAGCGACGCGTGCGCACCTTGCGCAATCATCTTGCCCTTGCGCATGCCGAGGTCCTTGCGCATCACGATGACTTGCTTCGCGAGGCGCTGCGGCGTCGGAGCGGGGTCGGGCGTCGCAGCGGGCGGGGACTGCGTGGCCTGCGTGGCCTGCGTGGCCTGCGTGGATGACACGCTGCAATAGTAGTCGCAGGCATGCGCGTGACGTCGATTGCGCGTGCCCGTGGCGGCACCCGTGGCATACATCGTGATTGCTCCGGGTAACCATGCGCGCCGCCGGACATTTTGTACCCAGTTTCGGGATCTTGGCTGGTATCTCGCGCCTGGCCCTGGGGCTATCTCTGGGAGTCATGTCCTCATGCGCGCTCGACGATGTAGCGGGCCAGGACAATCCGGCCGCGCCCGATCCGGACCCAGACGATGACGGCGCCTCGGACGCCGTGTGCACGAGCGGTCCCTATCGCTGCCTCGCGCACGTGCGAACCGAGCGAGCAGGCCGGTTCGTTCCGCTCGCGGCACCGCTCGGCTATGGCCCGGCCGACCTGCAGGCGGCCTACAAGATCGACCCCAACGTCGTCGTCGGCAAGCCGGTGGTCGGCATCGCGATCGCGTTCGGCTACGCCGCGGTCGAGCAGGATCTCGCGATGTATCGCAGCACGTTCGGCTTGCCGCCGTGCACGCAGGCCAATGGCTGCCTCAAGATCGTGAACCAGCGCGGCCAGGCCTCGCCGCTGCCGCCCGAGCCACCGCCGACGGATGACTGGCGCATCGAGCAGGCGCTCGACCTCGACATGGTCAGCGCCGCGTGCCCCAAGTGCAACATCCTCGTCGTGCAGGCCGACGACAACGCCGGTGACGGCCTGTTCCTCGCGCAGAACACCGCGGCGCAGCTCGGCGCGACCGTGATCAGCAACAGCTGGGGCGGCCCCGAGGATCCGCAGGCCACGCCGCAGGACATCGCGCAGTTCGAGCAGTTCTTCATCCATCCCAACATCGCGATCTTCGCGGCCGCCGGCGACGCAGGCTTCAACGACCAGGGCGCCGGCCCCGACGGCGGCCCGGGGTATCCCGCGACATCGGCGAACGTCATCTCTGTCGGCGGCACGCGGCTCGTCCGCGATACCAGCACGCGCGGCTGGGCGGAGACCGCCTGGAGCTCCGGCGGCAGCGCGTGCAGCACGTGGATCGCCAAGCCGCCACATCAGGTGGCATCGCCGTGCAAGCTCAAGGCGACCTCGGAGATCGCAGCGGTCGGCGACCCGGCCACCCCGGTGGCGGTGTTCAGCGTCGGCAAGTGGCGCACCATCGGCGGCACCAGCGCCTCGGCGCCGTTCGTGGCGGCCCTCGTCGCGGCCACGGGCAACGGCGCGGTGGCCTCCGGCGCGTTCGTCGCCGCGAACGCAAGCAAGCTGTTCGACGTCACCTCGGGCACCAACGGCACGTGTGCGCCCGACACGCTGCTGTGCACCGCCGCGGTCGGCTGGGACGGCCCGACCGGCTACGGCACGCCGAACGCGAAGGCGCTCGGGCCGGCGGCGACCACGCCGCCGCCGAACCAGCCGGGCACCGGTAGCAGCGGCGACCCGGGCCAGCCGCAGGACGTCAGCGGCGGCTGCTCGACGAGCGGCAGCGGCACGGGCCTGCTTCTGGGCCTCGCGCTGCTCGCGCTGCGCCGCAGGCGCTGACGGCAGTGCCGGCGGTCAGTCGGCGCGGCGGAGCGCGGCTCCGATGAGCTGACCGACCCCGCGCAAGACGCCCAGCGCCGACATCGGCACGCCGGCAAAGTCCTGCACGCCCGCGCGCGCGAGCGCCGTGAGGCGCGGCAGCATGCGCTCGACGGTTGGCCGGCCGCGACCGTAGTACACGCGGTGCGCGGCGTGGCGGATCCGCAGCTGGAGCCCGAGGTGATGGCGGGCGATCGCCGCGCGCCAGTCGGCAAAGCCGAGGTCGTCGTCGGCGAGCGCGCGCGCCAGGTAGGGCCCGGCGATCGCGCCGTACTCGATCGCCTGGCCGATACCCTCGCCGGTGGCGATGTCGATGCCGGCGGCCTCGCCGACGAGCAGCACGCGCGGCCGCGCGACCTCGGCGCCGGGCTCGAAGCCGCGCTCGGCGAACTGCTTGATGCGGTAGCGCGCGATGTCGAGCCCGCGCGCGGCCAGGTACGTCGCCAGGCGGTCGCGCGGGGTGCAGCGCGTGGGGGTGGAGCGCGTCGATCGATCGGCGGCGACGCCGAGCGCGTAGACCCCGCGGCACACCAGCGGCCGATCGTCGACGACCGTCGGAAAGTCCCACGCGTAACCGCGCAGCGCCCGGGTCGCGAAATCGAACACGATCGTGTCGCGCGGCAGGTCGCCCGGGGCGGCCTCGGTGTCCAGCTCGACGACCTGGGCGCGCAGGGCGCCGCGCGGCAGGCCGGCCTGGCGGCGCACGATGCCGGCCACGCCGTCCGCGCCGACCACGCCGCGCGCGCGCAGCGTCTGGCCATCGGTGTCGACCGCGACGCCGTGCTCGTCGACGGTGATCGCGTGGACCGCGCAGCCGTCGCGCACGTCGATCCCGCGCTCGCGCGCGCGCCGGGCGAACGCGTGGTCGAACTCGATGCGGCGGACCACGACGCCCAGCCCGGGCTGGCGCACCACGACGGTGTCGCCGGCGAGCCGGATCGCGACCGCGTCGAGCGCGACGTGCGGGCACGCGACCTCGACCCCGATGCGCTCGAGCAGGCGGAACGCGCGCGCGCCAATGCCGCCGGCGCAGATCTTCTCGCGCGGGTAGCGCGCCTTCTCGAGCACGACGATCCGCGCGGCCGGGGCGGCTGCCTGCAGGTGCAGGGCGGTCGAGATGCCGGCCGGCCCGCCGCCGATGATGGCGATGTCGCAGTCGGGCGACCGGGCGGTCGGGGGCACGAGCCCTTCTAGCACTCATTTCCGTTCCATCGCCAACGAGGCACGCCTCGTGCTATCAACGATTTGGTAGCCACGGTGCACGTAGCCGCATGGTGCGGCGCGCGACTCCCAGACGGCATACCGACAAATAGAAAGGACGGGCGGAATGAAGACCCAGAAGGTCACCATCCACACCCTCCGGCAGATGAAAGAGCGGGGCGAGAAGATCGCGATGCTCACGGCCTACGACGCCACGTTCGCGCGTCTGCTCGACGAGGCCGGCGCCGATGTGCTGCTGGTCGGCGATTCCCTCGGCATGGTCGTCCAGGGCCACGAGACCACGTTGCCGGTCACCCTCGAGGAGATCGCCTACCATTGCCGCGCGGTGGCGCGCGGTGCGCGGCGCGCGCACGTCGTCGGTGACATGCCGTTCATGAGCTACCAGGCGTCGCTCGAGCAGGGCGTGACCAACGCCGGCAAGCTGATGAAGGAGGGCGGCTGCCACTCGATCAAGCTCGAGGGCGGCGCCGTTCACGCCGATCTGGTCCGCCGCCTGGTCGCCGCCGGCATCCCGGTGATGGGCCACATCGGGCTGACCCCGCAGAGCTACCACCAGCTCGGTGGCTTCAAGGTCCAGGGCCGCGACCCGGGCGGCCGCGAGCGACTGCTCGCCGATGCGCGCGTGCTCGAGGACGCCGGCGTGTACTCGATCGTGCTCGAGGCCATCCCGGCCGACATCGCGTACGACATCACCGCCGCGGTGTCGGTGCCCACGATCGGCATCGGCGCGGGCGCCGGTTGCGACGGCCAGGTCCTGGTCTCGTACGACGCGCTCGGCATGGACGAGACGTTCAAGCCGCGCTTCGTCCGGCGCTACGCCACGCTCGGCGCCACGATCAAGGACGCGGTCGCGCACTACGTCAGCGAGGTGCGCACGGGCAGCTTCCCGTCCGACGCCGAGTCGTTCACCGTCGCCGAAAGCAAAGCGGCGCCGGGCTCCATCGAGCCGGCGCCGTACTCCTCTGCAAGCAAGAAGTAGCCAGAGGCAGCTCGGTCAGTCGAGCTTGTCCTTGATCTTGCGGCCGGCGTCCTTGACGGCCTCGCCCGCATTGCGGCCGGCGTCCTTGAGCGCCTCGCCGGCGCGCTGACCGGCGTCCTTCACCGTGTTGCCGGCGCTGCGGCCCGCATCCTTGACGGTGTTTCCGGCGCTACGCCCGGCGTCCTTGACAGTGTTGCCCACGTTTCGGCCGACATCCTTGGCCTTGTCACCGGCGTCGCGTGCGGCGTCGTTGATGCGGTCCTTGTTGTCGGTGGCGTGATCGGCGACGCGGTCGACCGCGTCCTTGGCATGGTCGGCCGCCGAGTCGATCTTGTCCTTCATCTTGTCAGTCATCTTGTCGTTGGTACCCATGTGAATCTCCCTGTGTGGCCAGATGTAGTGCAATCCGCCGGCCGCTCGAACCCGGCGAAATCACACGCGGGACCGTGTGCGTAGACGCCCGGCGGGCGGCGCGATGCGCCCGGCTGCAGACCGCACGCCAGAAGATTGCGCACAAATCACTTGTGCACAATTTAGTTCGTCGCTATGAGTCTGCGCATGTCCAACACACCCGCGATTCTCGACAAGCGCCTGTACACCGCCGCTGCCACTGCGACCGGAGGCCGCGACGGCCGCGCCAGGTCCGACGATGGCGCGCTCGATCTCGCCCTCGCACCGCCCAAGGGCCTGGGCGGCAACGGCGCCGGCACCAACCCCGAGCAGCTGTTCGCCGCCGGCTATGCGGCGTGCTTCGGCAGCGCGATCGCCGCGGTCGCGCGGATGCAGAAGGTGACCACCGGCCCGATCTCGGTCACCACCAAGGTCACGCTCGGATCGATCGGCCCGGGCTACGGCCTCGCGGTCGAGCTCGAGGCGAGCCTGCCCGAGCTGCCGCGCGAGCAGGCGCAGGCGCTGGTCGACGCGGCTCATCAGGTGTGCCCGTACTCGAACGCGACCCGCGGCAACATCGTCGTCGACGTCAAGCTCGCCGACGCGTGAGATCGGCCGAGATGTCCCGGCGCGATCCGCAACACCTCGACGAGCAGCTGTGCTTCGCGCTGTACAACGCACAGCGCGCCGTGACCCGGGCGTACGCGCCGCTGCTCGAGCCACTTGGGCTGACCTATCCGCAGTATCTGGCGCTGCTGGTGCTCTGGGAGCGCGATGGCCTGCCGGTCAAGCAGCTCGGCGAGCGGCTCGCGCTCGACTCGGGCACGCTGACGCCGCTGCTCAAGCGCCTCGAGCACCAGGGCCTGGTCGAGCGCAGGCGCAGCGAGCTCGATGAGCGCATCGTGCACATCCACCTGACCGCCCGCGGCCGTGCGATGCGCGGCAGGGCGCGCAAGATTCCCGCCGAGCTGGCGTGCCGCGCCGGATATGACGTCGCGAGCGAGCGCTCGCTGCACGAGCTGGTCCGGCTGCGCCAGGAGCTGACGCAGCTGGCGCGCCGGATCGAGGAGACCGTCTCGGCGGAGCGCAGCTGATCTACGGACCCTTGTCGCCCTTGGGCGGCGGGCTCACCGGAGGAGGCTGCGGCTGCGGCGTGCGCGGCTCGCGCGGCCCCTCGAGGATCGGCGTGTTGTCCGGGCTCGGGGGCACCTGCTGCGGCGGCAGCGGGTTCGCGTACGGCTGCGCCGGCGTCGGGGGATTGGGCTCGCGCGGCGCCATCGCCGGGCGATCCAGATCGTCGGGCCTGGGCGTCGGGACCTGATCGCGCTGGTTGAATGTCGTGCGCGGCGGGTTCGCTCCCGGGTTGTGGCGGTAGTGCACGTACGTGCGCGGCTGCTCGATCCGCCGAACGTGATCGGGCGGGCTCTCGACGCGCTTCCAGTCACCGCGATGCGAGGGCGACCGATACCAGTGGTCGTTGCGATACAGATAATACGTATTCTCCGTGTAGAAGATCGGCTCATCTGCATTGGCGACGACCATCACGCTCGGGTCGTTCTCGAGCGCGACCATCTCCGGCGTGCCGGAGTCACCGCTGTAGTGCACCGCCGCTTCTCCAGCACACGCTGCGAGAGAAGCTGACAGAAGCAAGGCGAGTGTCTTGAACATGGCTATTCCTCCACGCCCACACACAGCATCCTGCGTGCCACCCGGGGCATGCAGGGACCTGCTCAGCGAGTGACTTGCGGAGTCGTGCCGGTGCCGGCCGTGTCGTCGGCGCTCGGGCCGCCCGGTCCCGCGCCGCGCGCGCTGCGAATCTGATCGCGGCGCGCCTTGAAGCCCGCGGCGAGCTCGTCGGCCGAGATGTCGCCATCGTGGTTGGTATCGAGCGCCTCGGCGTTGTCGAAGTGCATCCGGCCGCGCGCCGCGGTGAGCTCGGCGGGGGTGACCTTGCCGTCGCCGTCGGTGTCGAGCCGCGTGCGCATGTTCGCCATGCGCTCCTTCATCGCGACATCGCGCTCCTCGCCGCTGACCATGCCGTCGCCGTTGGTGTCGAGGCGCGCGTCGCGGCGGCGGCGCCACTCGGCGCGGGGGGCCGGATTGTCGCCGGGCGGCGGCACGGTGGCGTGGTCCGCGGGCGTGTCGGCCGGCGGGGTGGGCAACGCGGGCTGCGCGGTCGGAGGCTGCATCGGCTTGATGTCGATCTTGGCCGAGCGCGCCTTCGCGCTCGAGTCATCGCTGGCCGGGGCCGCGCTCTGTTGCTGCGCCGGCGCATCGGTCTTGCACGCCATGGTTCCCGCGGCCCCTGTTGCAATGACCAGTGCCGCGACCATCGAGAGCTGCTTCGTCATGCCTGAAAGGTCGCAACTCCCACCTCATCTGGCAACGTGCGCGATCCGGCGATCCAGCGTGAGCGATTTTGCCGGAACGCGTGCAACCCGTGTGAAATCGGTCTCCTGACCGTACCCAGAGCGTTCTCATTTCAGTCCGTTACAAGGCGAAGTGCCCCGATGTGCATTCACAGTTCTTAAGCGAGTGGACAGCGATCTGAAACACGCGGGGCCCAGTGGGCTGCACACTGGAGTCATGAAGCTCTCTTTCCTGATCGGACTGTTTGCAGCAGCAGGTGCAGTCGCCGCCGGCGGAGGTACGGCGCG
>DATIPJ010000647.1:0-9424 GCA_035472155.1 Kofleriaceae bacterium | reverse complement strand
CCAGGGCGAGGTCGACCAGCGACTTGTGGATGCCGAGCAGCTTGCGCAGCTGGTCTTTCAGCTCGGGCGTGCCCTCGGGCGCCTCGATCCACACCTTCATCATCTCGAGGGTGACGTCGGCCGACAGATCGAGCGTGCGCTCGATCGGCGTCGCCTCGGCGATCATGACGTCCTTGACCTCGTTGGGCCGGAGCTGGACCTCGAACAGGTGCGCATCGCCCACGCGCTCGAATGCGGGCGGCGCGTCGAGCAGCGTCCAGCCCTTGTTGAGCGTGTGGCGGATGAAGACCTTGGCGACCTGGTTGAGCCGGTTGGTGATGGTCAGCCGCTGGCGGCGGATGTGCTGGACCTCGGCGGACAGGATCCCGCGCTGGAGCGACATCAGGCGCGCGATCCGGTTGTCCTCGCCGTCGTGGCGCTCGATCACGATCTGGCGATCGAGCGCGTAGGGCACGACCGCCGAGGCATGCGGCGGGATGGGCTCGGTCAGGCCCTCGCCGATGAAGCGCTCGTTGCCGTACACGGTGACCGGGCCGGTCTCGAGCGTCGAGTCGGTCGGATTCTTGAACCGCACCGCGCGGAATGCGAAGTGCGCATTGCCGCGCTCGGACTCCGCGTCGTAGAGGTAGACCACCTCGCCCTCGGTATGGCTGCGCACCATCGAGACCATGGCCGACGAGCCGCGGTCGACCGTCATCGGCCGCGGATTGGCGAAGTGGCTCTCGCCGACCGGCTGCGCCTCGAGGTCGACCGGGCGGCTCGCCGGCTTGGCTTCGTCCGCTTTGGGCGCCTGGGCCACCAGCCGCACGCGCTCGTTCTGCGCCGGATCGACCTTGGTGACGACCTTGATGCGCGCGGGCGCGATGCCCTGGTCGATCAGCTGGTTGCGCACGATGTTGGCGCGATCGTTGGCGCGCCGGTTCGACTCGGCGTCGGCCGCGTTGGCGTAGCCCTCGACGACGATGGTGCGATCCGAGCGCCCGACCGACTTCGAGATCTGCTTCATCTTCTGGTCGCCGCTCGCGATGCGCGGGTCGACCGGCGGCGCCGCCGCGACGGACGCGGGCTTCGCTGGAGGCCGATGCCGCCCACCCGCGGTCTTCGACGCGTGGCGGCCATCCTCCCTCGAGTCCGAGCTATCGGCCTCCGCGGTCGTCAAGGCGAGGACCTCCTCCTTGCCCTCGGTGGCGAAGCGCTTCGCCCGCGCGTCGTCGGGGTGCCCGTCGGGGCGGCGGATCTCGTCGTCGCCGAGCTCGCTCAGCACGACCTCGCCGCCCTCGCCCGGCTTGGCCGCGCCGTACGGCGAGACTCCCGTCGGCGGCGCGATCGCGAACCGCTCCTCGCTGGCCAGCGTCTCGCGCTGGACCTGGCGCACGCTCCACAGGTCGTAGCGAAACGACAGCGCCGACGACGACCCCACACCGACCAGGACGTTCTTCCAGTCCTCGCCTGACGTGTTGTCGACGATCGCCCAGCCCTCGAGCATCACGTCGCGCTTGTCGGCGACCACCACGCGATAGCTCGGCTTCCACGCCGGCGCCTCGGTGACGTAGGTCAGCACGACATCGGCGGTGTCCTTGCTCGGCAGCTGGAGCTTCATCACCAGGTTCGTGCCGTCCTCGGTCTGCTCGCGCGGGATCGAGACCGGCAGCGGCTGCTTCGAGATCGCATCGATCACGGTCAGCGACTTCAGGAAGTCATCGACCCGATCGCGCGGCACGCGGACGGTCAACATGCCGCCGGACACGGTGGCGCGGCGCTCGTAGAACGCCACCCCATTGCGATAGATGACCACGCGACCGAGCGCGACATCATCGACCTTGACGAACGAGGCGTGCTTGGGGCCACAGCCGGCCACAGCCGCGGCCAGCAAAAACCCGGCGAGACGTTTCTTCATGATGCTCCGTGCGCAGTGCGCGGTGGACGACCTCCGTCGCCAACGCACGTGCATCGGGGCGCGGTCTATGTCCGCCGCGATTTTTTCCGCGGCCTGACACTCAGGTCCGCCGACACGGGCTCCCGAGGGGGGGCAACCTCGGCGGGCGTCGCGGCCCCGCTCGTTCGTTTCGCCGCCGATACCTTCGCGGTCGATGGGTTCGCGGTCGATGGGTTCGCGGCCGATGGGTTCGCGGCCGATATCTTGTTGGTCGATGCCGTGGGGGCGATACGCTGGGCCTTGCGCTCCTCGAGCTCCTCGAGGCTACGCGGCCAATCCTCTTTGAGCAGGCGCGAGAGGCTGCGGTCGGCGAGCAGGCGGCCTTCGGTCTGGCAGGTCGGGCAGTAGTTGGCCTCGTTGTCGGCGTAGACGATGCGCTGCACCTTGGTGCCGCACACCGGGCATGGCTGGCCGTACTTGCCGTGCACGGCCATCTCGGGGCGAAACGCCGTGACCTTGTCGGGGAAGCCCTCGCCGATCTCGTCGCGAAACCGCTGCGTCCAGAGGTTCAGGGTCGCGGCGCAGGCCTCGTGCAGCGCCGCGATCTCGGCGTCGGTGATCGAGGACGTCATCCGGAAGGGCGACAGCTTCGCGGCGTGGAGGATCTCGTCGGAGTACGCGTTGCCGATGCCATCGAACAGCGTCGGATCGGTCAGCGCGCGCTTGATCGTGTGGCGCTCGGAGCGCAGCCGCTCGGCGAAGGCGGCGAGCGTGGCGGTGAAGACGTCGAGGCCGCCGCGATCGAACTCGGCCAGCGCGGCGCGCCCGGCGACGATGTGGAGCGACGCGCGCTTCTTCGGCGAGGCCTCGGTGAACACCAGCGTGCCATCGGGGAAATCGAACGCCGCGAGGCCGACCTTGGCCGGCAGGCGCTCGCCGCGCGGCTTCCAGCGCAGCCGGCCGGCGATCATCAGGTGGATGACGATGTAGCGATCGCCGGTGGGCGAGGCGTTCGCACCGCCGGGCTCGACACCGATGAGGATGCGCTTGCCGAGGCGCTCGACCGATACGACGCGCGCCCCGCGCAGCTCGCCCGGCGACGGCGAGACGGTGCGCAGCACGAACGGGCTCGCGATCCGGATCCCCTCGAGCGGCCGCCCCACCGTGAGCGCGCGCAGCCGCTCGACGTAGACCGTGACATCCGGTAGCTCGGGCATGCCGCGCGCAGTCTACTACTGGTGGTTACTTCTTCTTGCCGGCCTTCTTCTTGGGCGCTTCCTCGGCGACCTGCGCCGGGCCGGCTGCCGCCGCGGCGGCCGGCTTGCGCTCGGCTTCCTTGCTCATGCCCAGGCTCGCCTTGAGCGCTTCCATGAGGTCGATGACCTTGCCGGCGGGCGCTTCGGGCGTGACCGAGATTTCCTGGCCCTCGACCTTCTTGGCGATCAGCTCGCGCATGCGGAGCGTGACGTCATCCTGGTACTTCTGAGGAGCGAAGGTCTCGTGGGCGATCTGCTGGATGATCTGCTTGGCGAGCCCGAGCTCGGCGGGCTTGAGCTCGGGCAGCTCGGGGAGCGGGACCTCGGTCCACGGCTTGACCTCCTCGGCGTAGCGCAGCTGATGCATGATGAGGCCGTCGTTGAACGGCCGCAGCGCGACGATGTACGCCTTGCCGCGCGCCGAATACGACGCGATGCCGACCAGGCCGGTGTCGAGCATCGCGTCGCGGATCAGCTTGTAGGCCCGCTCGCCGCCCTTGTCGGGGCCCAGGTAGTAGCTCTTCTCGACCCACAGCGGGTCGACCGCGGACGCCGGGACGAACTCCTCGATCGCGATGGCCTGGGTCGCGATCGCGTCGAGCGCCTTGAGCTCCTCGGGGGTGAACACCACGTACTGGCCCTTGGCGTGCTCGTAGCCCTTCACCGTGTGCTCGCGGTCGACGATCTCGTTGCACTGCGTGCAGATGTACTGCTGCTTGAGCCGCGCGCTGTCGGCGTCGTGCAGCATGTTGAAATGAATCTCTCCACCGGTCTCGTTGGTCGTGTAGAGCTTGGTCGGAATCGAGACCAGACCGAACGAGATGGTGGCTGTGCCGATCGAGCGTGCAGTCATATGCGATAATTGTAGCGGTCTGCCCGGCGGATCCCCAGTTATGGCGAACGACGACACCGGCCTCGACACATACCGCAGCAAGCGAAGCGGGGGCAGCACGCCTGAACCCATGGCCAGCACGCCGGGCGCCGGTCGCGGGCCGCGCATGTTCGTCGTCCACCAGCACGACGCCACGCGGATGCACTGGGACCTCCGGCTCGAGATCGACGGCGTGTTGTGCTCGTGGGCGGTGCCCAAGGAGCCGTCGATGGATCCCGACGACAAGCGGCTCGCGGTCAAGGTCGAGAACCATCCGCTCGAGTACGTGCACTTCGAGGCCGTGATCCCCGACGGCAACTACGGCGCGGGCCCGATGATCGCGTGGGACCGCGGCCAGTTCCGGCCGCTGCTCGATCCGGCGCAGGGCCTCATCGACGGCGAGATCAAGTTCGAGCTCTACGGCTACAAGCTGCGCGGCGCGTTCACGCTGGTCCACACCGGCAAGGGCAAGCGCGGCCGCAGCTCGGGCCGCGGCTCCAACGACTGGCTCTTGATCAAGAAGCGCGGCGAGCCGGCCGAGACGTTCCTCGCCACCGGCCAGCCGCTCTCGGGCGCGAGCGTGCTGTCGGGCCTGGCGATCGACGAGCTCGCCGCCGGGGCGCCGAGCCACCGCGCCGTGGTCGCCGAGCTCGCGTCGCTCGGGGCGCCGCGCCGGGCGATCGCGCTGCGCTCGCTCGAGCTCATGCTGTGCCACACGGCAGACGAGGCGTTCTCGTCGAGCGAGTGGGTGTTCGAGCTCAAGTACGACGGCTTCCGGCTCGCGAGCACCGGCGGCGCGGGCCACGCGGAGCTGCGCTATCGCTCGGGCCAGGACCCGACCTTGCGCTACCCCGAGCTGACGTCGGCGCTTCGCGCGCTGCCGGTGCCGGGCCTCGTGCTCGACGGCGAGATCGTCATGCTCGACGCCGAGGGCCGCCCGGACTTCCATCGCCTCGCGGCGCGCGCGCAGATCCATCGGGTCTCGGAGATCCAGCGCGCGGCCATGGCCACGCCGGTGACGTACATGGTGTTCGACCTGCTCGGCGCCGCGGGCTTCGACCTGCGCGGCCTGCCGCTGCTCGTTCGCAAGAGCCTGCTCGCGCGCATCCTGCCGCCGATCGGCCCGCTCAAGCTCGCCGAGCACATCCCGACCCAGGGCGAGGCGCTGCTCGCGCAGGTCGTCGCGCGCGGCCTCGAGGGCGTGGTCGCCAAGCGCGCCGAGTCGAGCTATCGCCCCACCCGCTCGCGCGACTGGCTCAAGATCAAGCGCGACCCCGAGGGCGACTTCGCGGTGTGCGGCTACACGCCGCCCAAGAGCTCGCGCGCCGGGTTCGGCGCCCTGCAGCTGTGCGTGCGCCACGAGGACCGCTGGATCTGGGCCGGCAAGGTCGGCTCGGGGTTCGACGATCAGCTGCTCATCCAGCTGCGCGGCGAGCTCGACGCCATGGCCACCTGGAAGCCGACCTTCCCGCGGCCCGAGGGGGCCGGCGACGCGCGCTGGATCGAGCCCGGGCTGGTCGTCCAGGTGCGCTATCGCGAGTGGCCCACCGGCTCGTCGCTGCGCTTCCCGGTGTTCATGCGGCTGCGCCGCGACAAGACCGCCGCCGAGTGCACGATGACCGTGCGCCACTCGGGCGAGGTCGAGGAACCGGCTGCCGCCGCGCCGCTCGAGATCGATCAGCCCGTGCGCGAGCTGCGCCTGTCGAACCTGAACAAGCTGTACTGGAAGGCCGACGGCATCACCAAGGGCCAGCTCATCGAGTACTACCGCGCGATCGCGCCGCACATCCTGCCCTATCTGGCCGATCGCCCGACGGTGCTCACCCGCTACCCCGACGGCATCGACGGCGAGATGTTCTACCAGAAGGACATGCCGGACTGGGTGCCGCCCTGGCTGCGCACCACCACGCTGTGGAGCGAGCACAGCCAGCGCGAGATCCACTACGTGCTGATCGACGACGCCGATGGCCTGGCCTTCGTCGCGAACCTGGGCTCGATCCCGATCCACGCGTGGGCGAGCCGGATCGCAGACCTCGCGAAGCCGGACTGGACGATCGTCGACCTCGATCCCAAGAACGCGCCGCGCGAGCACGTCGTGCCGCTCGCGCTCGCGATCCACGAGCTGTGCGAGGCGGCCGGCATCCCCAACTACGGCAAGACCTCGGGCCAGACCGGGCTGCACGTGCTGATTCCGCTCGGCGCGCAGTGCACGTTCGAGCAGGCGCGCATGCTCGCGTATCTGATCGGCCAGCTCGTCGAGCGCAAGCACCCCGACATGGCGACCACCGCGCGCAACCCCGCCGCGCGCGGCGGCCGGGTCTACCTCGACTGGGGCCAGAACGCGCACGGCCAGCTGCTCGTGGCGCCGTTCAGCGTGCGCCCGGTCGGCAGCGCGCCGGTCTCGATGCCGCTGACCTGGGATGAGGTCGTCCCCGGGCTCGACGCCAAGCAGTTCAACCTGCGCAACGCGCTCGATCGCGTGACCCGCTGGTCGCACGATCCGTGCGCGGCGATCCTCACCGAGCGCCCCGACCTCGGCGCGGCCCTCGAGCGCCTCGAGCAGCTCGCCAAGGCGTGATCGCCCGCCCGCTCATGGACCATGGGCGGATCTGGTAGGTTGATGCCGTGAAGATCGCCTGCATCGGCGGAGGCCCAGCCGGGCTGTACCTCGGCATCCTCGTCAAGCGCAGCGCGCCCGAGCACGAGGTGGTGATCTTCGAGCGCAACCGACCCGCGGACACGTTCGGCTTCGGCGTCGTGTTCTCGGACGCGACGCTCGGCAACCTGGCCGCCGCGGATCCCCAGACCCACGCCGAGATCACGAGCAGGTTCGCGCGCTGGGACGACATCGAGATCCAGTTCGGCGGCGATGTGCTGCGCTCGACGGGCCACGGGTTCTGCGGCATCGAGCGCAAGGGCCTCCTGCAGATCCTCCAGGCGCGGGCGCAGGCCCTGGGCGTACGCATCGAGTTCGAGCGCGAGGTCCGCTCGCTGGCCGAGGTGCGCGAGGCCCATCGGCCCGATGTGATCGTCGCGTGCGACGGCGTGGCGGGGTGGGTGCGCGAAGCGCTCGCCGCCGAGCTCTCGCCCGAGGTCGATGTGCGACCGAACAAGTTCGTGTGGCTCGGCTGCACGGTGCCGTACCAGGCGTTCACCTTCATGTTCAAGGACACGCCGCATGGCATGTTCCGCGTCCACGCCTACCGCTACCACGAGCGCGGCTCGACCTTCATCGTCGAGTGCCGCGAGGCCACCTGGCGGCGCGCCGGCCTCGCCGAGGCCGACGAGGACCGCACGGTCGCCATCCTCGAGGACATCTTCGCGCGCGAGCTCGCCGGGCATCGGCTGATCAAGAACCGCTCGATCTGGCGCAACTTCCCGACGGTGCGCTGCGACAAGTGGCACACCGGCGACGTCGTCCTCATGGGCGACGCCGCGCACACGGCGCACTTCTCGATCGGCTCGGGAACCAAGCTGGCGATGGAGGACGCGATCGTCCTGCGCGACGAGCTCCTCGGCGCGCGCGAGACCAGCGCGGCGCTCGCGGCCTACGAGGCGCGGCGGCGGCCCGAGGTCGAGGCGCTGCAGGCGGCGGCGCAGGCGAGCCTCGAGTGGTTCGAGGGCACCGAGCGCTACGCGCACATGGCGCCCGTGCAGTTCACCTACAGCCTCATGACGCGCAGCCTGCGCGTCTCGCACGCCTCGGTCGCCAAGCGCGACCCGCACCTGGCGCGCGGGGTCGAGCAGCTGCTCGCCGCGTCGCTCGGCGTGACCGGCGAGCCACCACCACCGACGGCGCTGCCGCTCCAGCTGGGCGATCGCCGCGCGCGCTCACGGATCGCCGTCGCGAGCCATGCCGACGACGAGCCGAGCGCCACGCCACCAGCTCTCGACGGAGGCGACTTCGCGTTGGGGCATGCCCTGCCAACGCGCCTTCATGACGGCGCGTTGGCGCGAGCCGGCCTGGTCGTCACCGCGCCGCTCACGGTGCGCCCCGCGCAGCCTGGCCCGATCGCCGGCGCAGGAAGTGGCGAGCTGTCGTCATGGCAGCCGATCGTCGAGCGCGCGCATGAAACCGGCGCGCTGATCGTTGCGCGGCTGGCGATCGCGGGCTGCGCACTCGACGGTGTCTCTGCCGCGGTGGCGAGCGCAGCAGCGGCGGGCTTCGACGTGGTTCTGCTGGATCCCGGCACCGACGCGGATGCAGAGGCGATCGAATGCGTGCCGGCGGCGATCGCAGCGGCGCGCACGGCATGGCGGCCCGGCGGATGGATCGCGGCCGCGGTGAACGATCGGCCGGCGATGCGCGCGGCAGTGATCGGCCATGCGGCGCAGCTGGTGCGCGCCGGGGCAGATCTGTTGTGGGTCTCGGCGCCGAGCGGCTCGCTCGCGCACGGGGCCCGGCTGCCGGCTGCGCCGCTCGCCGATCGACTGCGCAACGAGCTCGATGTCGCGACCGCGATCGAGTGCGGCGATGCACTGCTTCCGGATCTCGACGCGGCGATCGCCGCCGGCCGCGCCGACCTGGTTGTCGTCGGTCGGTTGCGCGAAAGCGCGCGCCCGGCGCCCCACGCGCCTGAGGTGCCCCGGGGGTCCCCAACGCCATGAAGGCGCGGCGATATCAGCTGCGCAAGGAAGCGGTCGGCGTGGCGCTGCGCCATCCGTGGGTCTTTCGCGACCACCTGAGCTCGGCGGCGACCGTGTTTGGCGACGGCGACTGGCTGCGGCTCGTCGACGGCGACAACCGCGTCGTCGGCCACGGGATCTACGAGGCCGGCGGCGCGATCGCGATCCGCATGCTGCGGCGCGGAGAGGCGCCCCCCGACGCGGCGTGGCTGCGCGGCCGGCTCGCCGCCGCGATCGCGCGCCGCGCGGAGCTCGCGAGTCGCAGCGATGCGATTCGCCTCGTGCACGGCGAGAGCGATGACCTCCCCGCGGTCGTGATCGACCGCTTCGCCGACACGCTCGTCGTCACGAGCTACGCCGCCGGCGCCGATGCGCTCGCGCGCTATGCGGCCTGTGCGCTCGATCGCACGAGCCCCGTCGTCGGGCCCGCGCGCCACGTGGTGTTGCGCCCCGCCCGCCTGCGCCGCACGCCCGCAGAGCCGGCGCGAACGCTGCGCGGCTCGCCGCCCGACGTCGTCCACATCGTCGAGGACGGGCTCTCGCTCGCGGTCGACCTCGCCGGCGGACAGAAGACCGGCACCTATCTCGATCTGCGCGGCCTGCGCCGCGCCGTGGCCACCGCACCGCTCGCCGGTGCGCGCGTGCTCAACCTGTTCGCGTATACCGGCATGCTCGGCCGCGCCGCTGCCGCCGCGGGCGCGACGACGATCGTCCAGGTCGACTCGTCAGAGCGCGCGCTCGCCTTCGCGCGCGAGCACCACACGGGATTCTCTGCCTCCGCACCGTCGCCATCCG
>DATIPJ010000646.1:0-7264 GCA_035472155.1 Kofleriaceae bacterium | reverse complement strand
GAGCGTAGCCCGGGGCGACACGCCGGAGGCGCGGTCGGCCCGGAATCGCGAAGCGAGGGCCGGTCGGAAGACAATGACCGGACCGAGCGTAGCCCGGGGCGACACGCCGGAGGCGCGGTCGGCCCGGAATGACCGACCGGTCCGGCAGCGCCATCAGCTGCAATGATTGCCACTCGATTGCTGCCAAGGCTTACGGATTTTGTGCGTGACGTGACAGCGGCGTCGCACTGAAAAACAACGCGAATTTCGCGGTTTCGGCGGGGCCAGAGGTAGGATGCGGCGTGCACACCCAAGCTGCCGCCGACCCCACCGCGTCACGCCAGTCCACGGTCCGCACCGCATTCGCCGGTGTGATCGGGAATGTCCTCGAGTGGTTCGACTTCGCAGTCTTCGGTTACTTCTCGACCGAGATCGGCGCCAGCTTCTTTCCCGGATCCAGCCCGGGCGCGCAGCAGCTGAAGGCATTCATGGTGTTCGCGCTCGGCTTCGCGGCGCGTCCGATCGGCAGCCTCGTGCTCGGCCCTGTCGGCGACCGGATCGGCCGGCGCGCATTGCTCACGCTGTCGATCGCGGTGATGGGCGGCGCCACGCTGCTCATCGGCTTCCTGCCGACCTACGCGCAGGTCGGCTTCCTTGCGCCGGTGCTGCTCGCGTCACTGCGCATGATCCAGGGCTTCTCGCTCGGCGGCGAGTTCACCGGCTCGATGGTCTACACCACCGAGCTCGCGTCGCCCCTGATGCGCGGCCTGGTGAGCAGCTCGACCGCCGCCGGGACCACGCTCGGCTTCATCCTGGGCTCGGCGACCTCCGCGCTGCTGCGCAACCACCTCGACGAGGCGCAGCGCCTGTCCTGGGGCTGGCGCGTGCCGTTCATCATCAGCGTCGTGCTCTGCATCGCCGGATGGCTCCTGCGCCGCGGCCTGCGCGAGTCCGAGGAAGGCGAGAAGGCCGCCGCGGCGCGGCCGCCACTCTGGTCGTCGCTGGCCGGCGACTGGCGCCCGATGCTCCAGACGTTCGGCATCGTCGCGCTGACCAACGCGCTCTACTACCTGACGTTCACGTTCGCGGGCGAGTACCGCAAGAGCCACCCGGTGCCCGACCAGCCGGACTTTCAATCGATCAACACGATGATGCTGTTCGTCGTGCTGTTCTCCAAGCCGCTCGGCGGCTGGCTGTCGGACAAGGTCGGCCGCCGCCGGATGATGCTGATCCTGACGGTCGCGATGATGGTGCTGTTCTACTTCGCGTTCGGCATGATGGCGCACGGCTCGGGGCGAGACTTCATGCTCGGCCAGCTCCTCATGGGCGTCCCGCTCGGTCTCGCCCTCGGTCTGCAAGGCGCGATGGTCGTCGAGATCTTCCCGCTGCGTACGCGCGTGACATCGATGAGCCTGGCCTACAGCGTCACCCTCGTGCTCGCAGGCGGCCTCGCGCCGTTGATCGCGAGCTGGCTGATCGACAACCAGCATCAGCCGCTGATCGCCGTCTACTACTACACGCTGATCTACGCCGTGATCGGCCTCGTCGCGATGTTGCCAATGAAGGAGACCAACCAGCTCGCGCTGAATCACTGACGGCGTACCCTGATTGGCAATCATGATCGAGCTCGGCGTGCGCCCGGGCGCGCGTCCTGTGTGTTCTCGGAGCACGGGCTCGAACCCGGGGCATTTGACCTCGTGTGGTATCCCCCCGACGGTGAGTGAATCGTAAGCCGGGCCGCCAAGCCGGCTCAACATCGTACACAACGTGGTCCAACCACGTGGTCAGTCGTGAGATCAAGGAACCCATTCGTTCCTTTTGTCGTTGTCCAGTGCACACTGCTCCGCGGAGGACGACATGCTTCGACACCGATTGATGTTTTCGACGTGCGCCTGCCTGGTCATGGGCCTCGTCGCGGCCTGCGGCGGCCTCGACGAGCCGGCTTCGACGCTGGGCGATCCATCCACCGATCCGTCGACCGAAGCGGTCGACGACATCGACCCGAGCCTGTTCGCCGGTGGCGATCCGATCGCGATCACCACCGAGGGCTTGATCCGCGGCGTCGACACACAGACCACGCGCAGGTTCCTCGGCATCCCGTACGCGGCGGCGCCCGTCGGGGATCAGCGATGGAAGCCGCCCGAGCGCCACGCGCGCTGGCACGGCGTCCTCGATACGCAGCAGTTCGGCGCGCACTGCCCGCAGCCCGCCGGTGCGTTCGGCCAGGCCAGCGGCAGCGAGGACTGCCTGTTCCTCAACGTGTTCACGCCGCGGCGCGGCTTCGATCTGTTCGGCTTCAAGCCGGTGATGGTGTGGATCCATGGCGGCGCGCTGGTCACCGGCGAGAGCGACGACTACGACGCCACGCGGCTGGTCGAGCAGGGCGACGTCATCGTCGTCACGATCAACTACCGGCTCGGCGCGCTCGGCTTCACCGCGCATCCCGCGCTCACCGCCGAGTCGCCCGACCACGCGTCCGGCAATTACGGCCTGATGGACCAGCAGGAGGCGCTCCGCTGGGTGCGCCGCAACATCCTGCTGTTCGGCGGCGATCCGACCCGCGTGACGATCTTCGGCGAATCGGCCGGCGGCCTCTCGGTGCACACGCAGCTGGCGTCGCCCGGATCGGCGGGGCTGTTCCAGCGCGCGATCGTCGAGAGCGGCGCCTACCAGCTGACGCAGCCGGCGCTCGCCACCGTCGAGGCCGCCGGCACCGCGTTCGCCACGCGCGCGGGCTGCACCGACCAGACGGCGGCGTGCCTCCGCGCGCTGACCGTCGAGCAGGTGCTCGCCAACCAGGGCACCGGGCTCGCGGTCGCCACGCCGGTCATCGATAACAAGTTCCTCACACAGTCGGTCGGTGCCGCGTTCGCGAGCGGCAACTTCAACCGCGTGCCGGTGATGGAAGGCGCCAACCACGACGAGTGGCGGCTGTTCGTCGGCATCACCGAGCTGACGACGGGGGTGCCGCTGTCGGCGGCGGCGTATCCGGCGGCGATCTCGGCGACGCTCGGCGTGCCGGCCGCGGTGGCGCCGCTGTTCGTCGCGCAGTACCCGGTCGCCAGCTTCCCGAGCCCGAGCCTGGCGCTCGGCGCGCTCGGCACCGATGGCATCTTCGACTGCAACGCGCGGTTCGCCGAGCAGAAGCTGTCGCAGTTCGTGCCGACCTTCGGCTACGAGTTCAACGACCAGAACGCGCCGCAGCGGTTCCTGCCGCCGGTCAGCTTCTCGTACGGCGCGGCGCACGCATCCGAGATCCAGTATCTGTTCACCTTGCCGGTGACGGTGCCGGCGCCCGGTCTCGATGACGCCCAGCAGCAGCTGTCGAAGGCGATGATCGCGTACTGGACGAACTTCGCGCGGACCGGTCAGCCCAACGGGCGCGGCACGCCGAACTGGTCGCGGTTCCAGGCAGCTAGCGACACGGTGCAGTCTCTTGCTACACCCCGGCCGCAAGCGGAGGCGACGTTCGCGGCCGACCACCACTGCGCGTTCTGGGACTCGCTGCGCCAGCCGGTGATGTAAGGCGAAAAGGTCGCACCCCCGCGCAGATCGGAGACTCGCTGAGTTTCTGTGCGACACTCCCCCGCGGGGGATGAGCAGGCCTGCACCACGCAAACGCACCCCGGAGGCGGTACCGGGCTCGCGCTCGGCCATGGCTCCGGAGCGCCGCCTGCCGCGCGGCCGCCACGATCTCCCGCGCGAGTTCGTGGCCCGCACGCAGCGCGATCGCCTGATCGACGCGATGGCCCGCACCGTCGCGGCCAAGGGCTACGGTGCACCGCTGACCGACGTGTGCGCCGCCGCGGGAGTCTCGACCCGCGCGTTCTACGAGCACTTCGCCGACAAGGAGGAGTGCTTCATGGCGACCTACGAGCGCGGCGTGGGCCTCCTGCTCAGCAGCGTGAACGCCGCGTACGAGCGCCCCGACCCGTGGCCGGTGCGCATCCGCCGCGGGCTCGAGGTCATGCTGCACCTGCTCGCCGCCGAGCCCGCGTTCGCCAACCTCGCGATCGTCGAGATGCTCGCGGCCGGGCCCCGCGCGCGCGAGCGCAGCCGCCGCCTGCTCGACGATTTCTTGCGCTACTTCGAGGACGCGCCGACGACGAGCGACCATCCGCGCGCGCCGAGCGTCGTCATCGAGGCGGTCGTCGCCGGCGTGTTCGGTCTGCTATTCAACTACGTGTCGTCGCGGCGCACCGCCGAGCTGCCGGGCAAGCTTCCCGAGATCACGTACTTCGTGCTCGCGCCGTTCCTCGGCGCCAACGCGGCGGCAGCGTCGGCGGGCCTCCGCCTCGGTTAGCCACGCTTCCGGCCGTGCGCCGCGAGATGCCAGCGATGCGACGGTCGCAGCCGACGATCTGGTGAATGATCCGGGCTAAGGTTGCGCCGTACGCTGCGCCCTGCTCCATGGCTTCCTCGGCGATCCGGGGAGCTGGGACGACGTGCCGATCGAGGGCGAGCGGATCGCGCTGCCGGGCCACGTCGGCGGCGATCCGGTCGCGCGCGACTGGGCGTCCAACCTCGCGGCGGTCGCGGCGCGCATCTCGGCGCGCATCGGGCAGTGCGACGCGGTCGTGGGCTACTCGCTCGGGGCGCGCGTCGCGCTCGGCCTGGTCGCCGCGGGGCATGCGCCGCGCGCGGTGCTGATCTCCGGAAACCCGGGTATCGGCGATGGCGAGCGAGCGGCGCGGCGGGCCGGAGATGCGCTGTGGGCGCGGCTCGCCCGCGAGCGCGGCACGCAGGCGTTCCTCGATGCGTGGGAGGCGCAGCCGTTGTTCGCCACCCAGCAGCGCGCGCCCGCGGAGCGCCTGGCCGCCCGGCGCACGCGCCGTCTCGCGCTCGATCCCGAGCAGCTCGCGCGGAGCCTCGAGGCGATGGGGCTCGCCGAGATGTCCGACTACCGGGCGCAGATCGACGATCGCATCGCGCTGATCGTGGGCGGCGACGACGCCAGGTACGTGGCGATCGCGCGCGGATTGCCCGCTCCGGTCGAGGTCATCGAGGGCAGCGGCCACGATCCGCTGCTCGAGCAGCCCGCGCTGCTCGCGAGGTCGGTCTCTCGCTCGCTCGATCGGTCGCTCGGTAAGTCACTCGGTCGGTGATTTGCGCACCGCGGGTGAGCAGCGGCCCTACAAGCTGCGCGCGCGCCGGGCCTGCACGAACGGCTCGCGCAGCCGATTCCACAGAGGATGAGTCACGAGTTTCCCGGCTACCGCGCGCTCGAGCGGCTGCACGCAGGACCTCGCTCGACCGTCGACCGCGCGGTCCGGCTCGCGGACGACCGGACCGTGATCGTGAAGCAGCCGACCGGGCAGCTCGTCGCGGCCGAGGCGCTCGCCCGGCTGCACCACGAGCTCGAGGTGCTCCATGCGGTGCGCGGGCCCGGCGTGATCGAGGCGCTCGAGGTGATCCGCGACGGCAGCCGCGCCGCGCTCGTCGTCGAGGACTTCGGCAGCGATCTCGCGAGCGCGCTCGCCGGGCGCCGGTTCTCGCTCGCCGAGGCGCTCGACGTCGCCGCCGCGGTGGCCGCCGGCCTGGTGCGCATCCACGCCGCCGGCGTCGTCCACCGCGACGTCAACCCGAGCAACCTGCTCTACGACCCTGCCACGCGCGGCGTGAAGCTCATCGACTTCGACTTCGCGTCGCGCAGCGCGGGCGGCGCGCGCCCCGAGAGCACCACCGGCGAGGGCACGCTGCACTATCTGGCGCCCGAGCAGACCGGGCGCCTCGAGCGCGCCGTCGACGAGCGCAGTGATCTGTACGCGCTCGGCATCACGCTCTACGAGCTGTTCACCGGCCAGCGGCCGTTCGGCGGCGACAACGCCCTCGCGCTGATCCACGCCCACCTCGCCGAGCAGGCGCGACGGATCGACGAGCTGGACCCGCAGATCCCGGCGGTGATCGCCGACATCGCGTGCAAGCTGATCGCCAAGGCGCCGGAGCAGCGCTACCAGAGCGCCGCCGGCGTGCTCGCCGACCTCGAGCGCTGCCGCCGCGAGCTCGCCGACAAGGGCCGCATCGCGCCGTTCGCGATCGCGCGCCACGACGCCGCGCCGCGGCTCGAGCTGCCGGACCGGCTGTACGGGCGAGACCCCGAGGTGCGCGCGCTGCTCGACGCGTTCGAGCGCACGACGCGCGGCGGGGTCGAGACCGTGCTGGTCTCGGGCTACTCGGGCATCGGCAAGACCTCGGTCGTGCGCGAGCTGGTCGCACCGGTCACCGCGCGCCGCGGCTATCTCGCGTCGGGAAAGTTCGAGCAGCTCAACCGCGACGTGCCGTTCAGCGCGGTGGTCACCGCCCTCGAGCAGCTGCTGGCGCGCATCCTCGCCGAGCCGGCGCTCGAGCGCTGGGCGATCGAGATCTCGATCGCGCTCGGCGACGACGCGGCGCTCGCGCGCTCGGTGCTGCCCGCGATCGAGCGCGTGCTCGGCCCGCAGCCACCCGCCCTGCCGCTGCCGCCCGAGATCGCCGGTCGCCGGCTCGCGCTCGCGATGTCGCGGCTGGTCCAGGTTTTCGCGCGCAAGCCCCACCCGCTGGTGCTGTTCCTCGACGACATGCAGTGGGCGGACAAGGCGAGCCTTTTGCTGCTCACCCAGCTCGCGACCTCCGACGACACCGAGTCGCTGCTGGTGATCGAGGCCTACCGCGACCACGAGGTCGACGAGGGTCACCCGCTCGCCGCCGCGCTGCGCGCGCACACCGAGCGCGGCGCCAAGCTATCGCGGATCGCGCTCCGGCCGCTCACGCTCGACGAAACGGCCGAGCTGGTGGCCGATACGCTGCGGCTCCCCGCCGAGCGCGTGCGCGATGCAACGGCGGTGATCTGGCGCAAGACCGAGGGCAACCCGTTCTTCGTCCGCCAGTTCGTCCAGGCGCTGTACGACGACGGCTGCATCGCGTTCGACCCCGGCACCCGCGCATTCACGCTCGACGTCGCCGCGGTCGGCCGCGTGGCGATCACCGAGAACGTCGCCGATCTGCTCGCGCGCCAGCTCGGCAAGCTCCCCGAGGAAACCCGCAGGGTGCTGGTCACGGCGGCGGCGATCGGCACCGAGTTCGACGTCGCGACCCTCGCCACCGTCGCCGTGCGCGGCGCCGCCGAGCTCCAGGTCGCGCTCGCTCCCGCCGTCGACGCCGGCCTGATCGACACGGCGTTTGGCCAGCCCCAGCCCGGCCGCTACCGCTTCCAGCACGACCGGATCCAGCAGGTGGCCTACGAGGCGGCGCCCGCCCCGGCGCGCGAGCGGATCCACCTCATGATCGGCCGCCAGCTGCTGTCGGC
>DATIPJ010000645.1:0-5557 GCA_035472155.1 Kofleriaceae bacterium | reverse complement strand
GGATTCTCTGCCTGCGCAGCGTCGCCATCCGCGCCCACGAGCGACCCGCAGGCAAGGCCGGCGATCGCCGTGGGCTCGTCGCAGGCGCGCTTCGAATTCATCGCCGCGGACGTCTTCGCCTGGCTGCCGAGCTTCACCGCCGAGCCATTCGACCTCGTCATCGTCGATCCTCCGGCGATGACCACGCGCGCGGCGCAGGTTCCGTCGGTGCTGGCGGCGTATCGCAAGCTGTATCGCGCAGCCGCCGGGCTGGTCCGCCCCGGCGGCAGCATCGTCGCTGCCTGTTGCACGAGCCGGATCGAGCGCGCGCTGTTCCACCGCACCGTTGGCGAGACGCTCGGCGCGCGGTTCACGATGCAGCGAGAGATCCCGCCGGAGCCCGATCATCCCGTCGGCTTCCCGCAGGCCGACTATTTGAAGATCGGCTGGTGGACGCTCACAGGGTGATGCGTCACCGGTCGCGGAGTGGTTCTGGTTGCGTCGCACAGTGTCGCATGCGACGTCTGGACGGAAGATTACCGTGCTCTTGCGTTGCGCCTGGTCAGCTCCCGATAGCGCAGGAGATGGCGGACGGCGCGCTGGAGCATGGCATCGTCACCTATCCGACGCGCCTTCAGCTCGAGCAGACGAGCGAGGTTGAAATTTGCATCCGCGGCCGAGAGAGATCGACCATCGACCTCGATGGCGCGCTCGTAGGCAGCGATGGCCTCGGCGTGACGCCCCTGATCTTCGACGGCTACACCGAGGTTGAACCAGTAGAGCGCGACGGTGGGATCGGCGCAGATGGCGAGCCGATAGCTCGCCTCGGCCGCGGCCGCTGACGCTGTGTCATGGAGCAGTCGCCCGAGGTTGTTGTGGGCATCGGCGAGGCCCGGGCAGCCCGCGACGGCGCGCTCGTAGGCGGCAATGGCTGCCTGTCGGTCCGTGGCTTCGAGGCGACAGCCTGTGTCATACCAGCTCGTCGCACTGATGCCGCGCCGTAGCCCAAGGCGTGCGCCGCGTGGGCCTGGACGGACCAGGGGGTGCCCGCTCCTCGGTACGGGCCGGCTCTCGAAGGTCAGAAGATCACCCACGTACGCAACGCTATAGGAAGCCTCTGACAATCTGGGTTCGGAGCGATGTTAGGATGTCGGTGTTGTGGGTGACGCGCAGGGCACGACCCTTAGCTTCCACGAAGATGGCAAGACGGGCCGCATAGGCCCCCGACCCGAGCCCGTCCTCGTGCTCGTGCTCGAGTGCGGACGGCCACGCGCCGGCTCGGTGCGATACCGACTATCCGACCTCACTGCGGTCGCACTAGGTCACGGGCCCGAGCGCCGCGCCGAGCGCACCGGCACCGAGCTGACGGTGCGCGTGCCGGACAAGTGGATGTCGTCGCGCCACGCTCGGATCGAGCCGAGCTTCGGCCGCTGGGTGCTGACCGACACCGAGTCGAAGAATGGCTCGATCGTCGACGGGCACACGACCAAGCGCGCGGTGCTCACCGACGGCTCGCTGATCGAGCTCGGCCACACGCTGTTCATCTTCTTCGAGCGGCTGCCGATCGAGGCCGAGGCCGCCGCGCTGATCGAGCTGCTGCCGACCGAGGGCCCGGCCGGGTTCGCGACGCTGATGCCGGTGTGGAACTCCGAGCTCACGCGGCTCCGACAGATCGCGTCGTCGGAGATCCCGATGCTGATCGAGGGCGAGAGCGGGACCGGCAAGGAGGTCATCGCGCGCGCGATCCACGACCAGTCGGGGCGCCGCGGCGCGTTCGTGCCGGTCAACTGCGGCGCGCTGCCCGAGAACCTCGTCGAGAGCGAGCTGTTTGGCTACAAGAAGGGCGCGTTCAGCGGCGCCGGGACCGACCACCCCGGCCTGGTGCGCGCGGCCGATGCCGGCACGCTGTTCCTCGACGAGATCGGCGATCTGCCGCCGAGCTCGCAGGCCGCGCTGCTGCGCGTGCTGCAGGAGCGCGAGGTCATGCCGGTCGGCGGCACGCGCGCGGTCGAGATCGATCTGCGCGTCGTGGCGGCCACGCACCGCGACCTCGACGACATGGTCGCCGAGGGCAGCTTCCGCCACGATCTGTTCGCGCGGCTCGCCGGGTTCCGCGTCACCGTGCCGCCGCTCGCCGAGCGCCGCACGGACATCGGCGTGCTGATCGGCCTCTTGCACGCGCGGCTGTTCCCCGTCGAGCACCCCGGATTCGACATCGACGCTGCGCGCCTGCTGTTGCGCTATCCCTGGCCGCTCAACGTGCGCGAGCTCGAGCAGGCGCTCGCGACGGCGCAGGTGCTCGCCGGCGTCGAGCCGGTGCGCGCCGATCACCTGCCCGACTCGGTCCGCACCGGTCGCCCGCCGGGCGCGCCGCGGCCGGTCGTGCTCAGCGAAAATGATCAGAAGGTCCGCGACCAGGTCGTCGCGGCGCTGCGCGAGCATCAGGGCAACGTGTCGGCGGTGGCCCGCGCGCTCGACAAGGACCGCAAGCAGATCCAGCGCTGGATCAAGCGATTCGGTCTCGACCCCGGCAGCTATCGCTGACGACGACAGCGCTGCCCGTTCCCGGGTTGCCTGACGATCGCGATCGCCTGTTGACCGGGAACATTGGTCCCAAGCGCTGCACCCCATGCGTCGTCGCAGCGACCCGCGTGAGACGTCGCGTTCGTCGACGCGCGAGCATGGTTCCGCGCACCTGCAAAATTCGTCGACGGGCGCGCCTCTTGCTCCGTTCTGCCTTCGCTCGCGCGGTCGGTTCCCGAGCCTCCCTATCGCACACAGTTTGGAGACCGGCCGCGCGATCGCACTTTCAGCGAGCGCCCGTCGCGCGCTGTGCGAGCCCGAACAGGCCGCGCTCGGCCCATAGCCCGATGCGGCTCGGCGGGCGGCCGTCGAGCCGGCGCTGCGCCTCGGAGCGCGCGGGGATCCGGCGCACGGCATCGGGGACGCGCCGGTAGACCAGGCCGAATGCGCCGAGCCCGACGCGCACGCGCCGCGTCGCCGACCGCAGCTCGAACTGCTCGGCGAGGTGCGGCGGCAGCATCAGCGCGGTCACGGACTCGGCGATCCGCCCCAGCGGCGTCTGCTGTGCGCCGCCGCGCCCGATCAGAAACCGCGCCATCGCGAGGGCGCACGGTGCGACCGCGAGTCGATCCGACGTCAGCATCGCGCGCATGTACGTTTCGTGCGCAAACCACGATCGCGGGAGCAGCGCACGCGGGATCCCGAACAGCGCCGCGAACCGGTTCATCTCGATCACGTACGCATCCTTGATCGACTCGGGCAGCGCGCCATCGACGCGCTCGCGCACGAGCATCGTGGTGTCGACCAGCGTCGCATGGACCCAGCGCAGCGCCTCGGCATCGTTGGCGTGGTACCGCGTCCCCGCAGCCCAGCCGCCGACGCGCTCGGGGATCGCGCCCTGGATGCGGCTGTGGATCGCGTGCACGCGGCGCGCGGCGAAGAACGCGCTGTCGAGATCGCCAAACACCATCGTGAACACGTTGCGGAAGGTGCGGCGGAATCGCCCCGCGACATCGGCGCGCGTGTGCGAGTGGTGATCGATCGCGTGAGCGACCATCGGATGCGCAAGCTGGAGCAGCGCCGCACGCCCACCGCCGAGAAACACCGCAAGATCGCCACCGATCCGCCACGAGACCGAGCGCGGGCCGAGGATCCCGCTCCGCGGATCGTCGACCTCGCTGCGCAGCGCCGCGAGCGACGCTTCGAGATCGGCACGGGCGACGATCATGACGCGATCGTCGCTGTCGGTGCGGGCTGCGGTCAAGGGTACCGTGCGCAGCGGCCACAGCGCGCTGGGCCGCCACGCAGTATGCCGCGAAGTGCACGCGTAACGCGGGCTTGCATCGGCACAACGGGTGCACCAGGCGATTGAGTCATGAAGACGATGGTCAGCACCGCGGGCATCCCGGACGCCGTCCGGACCGTCGACGTGCTCGCACCTGGGGCGAAAGCGGGCCCCTGGATCGTCGAACGGGAGCTCGGGCGCGGGGGGATGGGCGCCGTGTACGCAGTCGTGCACGAGGAGATCGGTAAGCGAGCTGCGCTCAAGGTCGTACACCAGCGCTTGCTCGGACCCGGCTTCAACAGCGACCGCATGCTGCTCGAGGCCAAGGTCGTCAATCAGGTCGGCCATCCCAACATCGTCGACATCTTCGAGACCGGCAAGCTGGCAGATGACCGTCCGTACATCGTGATGGAGCGGCTCGAGGGCCTGTCGCTGAGCGCGCGCGCCGATCAGACCAAGCTGTTGCCCGATCTGGTGATCGGGATCCTGCTTCAGGTTTGCGATGCGCTGATCGCGGCGCACGCGGTCGGGGTCGTGCACCGCGACCTCAAGCTCGACAACGTGTTCCTCGTCGATAATCCCGACGACCCCGCGCTGCCCAAGGTCAAGCTGCTCGACTGGGGCATCGCCAAGGTCATGAGCCACGACGTGCGCCACACCATCGAGGGCCAGCTGGTCGGCACGCCGCAGTACCTCTCGCCCGAGCAGGCGCGCGGGCACGATGTCACGCCCAAGACCGACGTCTACTCGCTCGGCGTGATGGCCTACGAGCTGTTCCTCGAGCAGCTGCCGTTCGAGGCCGAGACCGCGGCTGAAGTGATGGCGATGCACCTGCGGGTCCCGCCGCCGCCGCCGAGCGATCTCTGGCCGGATATCCCGCCCGCGCTGCAGGGGCTCCTGCTCGCGATGCTCGCGAAGAGCGCGGATCAGCGGCCGACGATGCTCGAGGTCGCGCGCAGCCTCGAGGCGGTCCGCGAGGAGCTGCGGCAGCGCTGCCAGCGGCGACAGGCGCGCGATTCGGCGGTGACGCCGGCGACGCCGGTCGATGTCTCGGAGCCCGCGCGCTCGGTGTCGTCGCCCGGGTTCGCGGCGACCGAGCCGGCCTGGCGGCACGGCACGCGGCGCTGGCAGTACGCGGTCGGTGCCTCCGCGCTGGTCGCGAGCGCGATGCTGTTCTGGATGAGCCGCTCCGGCGACCGGATCGCCGACGCCGCGACGACGACGCCCGCGCTCGAGAGCGCGTTGCGCGCGCCCGCGGTCGCCGGCACGCTGGCAGGCGCGGGTACGATCGTCGCCTCGCCGGACGTGCCGGCGGCGGTCGAGATCGAAATGCAGCCAGACGCCGACGAAAGTGCACGGGTACCGGCTGCGGCCCGCCCCGTCCGCGTCGATCGCACCCAGGGTTCACCTTCTCCGGCGGCGGCGCGCGTCGCCCCGGTTCGCTCCCCACCGTCCGCTCGATCCGACGCGTCGCGCCCGCAGGCGCAGGGCTCTCCGGTTGCGCCGCGCCGGGGAACCAAGGTCGATCCCGACGGCACGTTCGATCCGTACTGATGCCGGCGCTGCGCAGCGCACCGGCGCTCGTCGCCGCGGCGACCGCGATCGCGCTCGTGCTCGCCCCCCTCTCGGTGCACGCCGACAACGCGTGGTCCGGGGGTGTGCCGGCCAAGGCGCGCGCCCTCGCCGAGCGCGGCCGCGCCTCGCACGACGCCGGCGACTACGCCGCCGCGATCACCGCGTTCACCCAGGCCTACGTGATGGCCCCCAGCC
>DATIPJ010000644.1:0-13286 GCA_035472155.1 Kofleriaceae bacterium | reverse complement strand
ATCGTCAGCGAGCTGTCCCAGAACGGCATCTGGCCGGTCAGCAGGAAGAACGCGAGCGTGCCCAGGCCGTAGACGTCGGTGCGCGCGTCGACCGGGCGGCCGTGAACCTGCTCGGGCGCCATGCACGACGGCGTGCCGAGGGACTGATGCGACGCGGTGAGCTCGACGGCGAACGCGTCCGAGAGCTTGGCGATGCCGAAGTCGAGCAGCACGATGCGGCCGCGCTCGCCGGCCGGCGCGCGACAGACCATGACGTTGGATGCCTTGACGTCGCGGTGCACGATGCCCAGCTCGTGCGCGGCGGCGAGCGCGGCGCACAGCGGCTCGAGGATCGCCAGCGCCCGAGGCGCGGTCAGCGGCCCACCGCGCTCGACGACAGCGGCGAGGTCCTCGCCCTCGAGCAGCTCCATGCACAGGTACGGCCGACCGTCGTCGGAGATGCCGGCGGCGATCAGCTCGACGACGCCGGGGTGGCGCAGCCGGCCGATGACCTGCGCCTCGCGATCGAACCGCGCGACGATCGCAGGCGCCTTCACGAGGTGCGCGTGCAGGAGCTTGAGCGCGGCGCGCTGATCGGTCGCGCGATGGCGGACCTCGTACACCGCGCCGAAGCCGCCGCCGCCGATCGCGCGCACGCAGATCCAGTCGCCGACCTGCTCGCCCGCGCGCAGCGGCCGGTCGATCCGATCCTCGGCGCGATCGGGCTCGCCCAGTCGACGGGTGTCTACGCCGGCCATCTCCGGATCTTATCCCGAAACCCGAATGCCCCGCAGCGCTCGCGAGGCGTGACCACCCTCACGCCGACGAGCTACGCGTCGTCGGCGGTGATCTGGTGGCGGCGCAGCAGCTCGCGCAGGTGGTTGCGGTCCATCCGCACGGCGCGCGCGGCGCGCGACAGGTTGCCGTCGTGGCGCGCGATCAGCGAGCGCACGTAGTCGCGCTCCCAGGCCGCGATCGCGCGCTCCTTGGCAGCGCGAAACGACGTGCCGTCGACAACCCCGCGCTGCCATTCGGCAGCGCTGCCTCGCCCGGCGGAGCCGGGCTCGTCGACAACCCCGCGCTGCCATTCGGCAGCGCTGCCTCGCCCGGCGGAGCCGGGCTCGTCGACAACACCGAACCGCGCGTCCTCGGCCGCCGGCGCCTCGCCCGACAGCGCGCGCCACACGGCAGGATCGCCGAGCAGGACCGCGCGCTCGACCGCGGCGCGCAGCTCGCGGACATTGCCCGGCCAGTCGTGGCGCGCGAGCTCGGCGAGCAGGTCCGCCGGCGGCGGCTCGCCGCCCGGGCTCAGCTGGCGGTGGAAGTGCGCGACCAGGAGCGCGATGTCCTCGCGGCGCTCGCGCAGCGGCGGAATGCGCAGCCGGAACGTGTTGAGCCGGTAGTACAGGTCCGAGCGGAACCGGCCCTGGTTGATCTCCGAGCGCAGATCGCGATTGGTCGCCGCGATGATCCGGATGTCGAGCCGCACGGGATCGTTGCCGCCGACCCGCTTGACCACGCGATCCTCGATCGCACGCAGGAGCTTGGGCTGCATGTCGAACGGTAGCTCGCCGATCTCGTCGAGGAACACGGTGCCACCGCGCGCCGCCTCGAAGCCGCCGACCCGGGCCGCCTGGGCGCCGGTGAACGCGCCCTTCTCGTGGCCGAACAGCTCGCTCTCGATCAGGGTCGGCGGGATCGCGCCGCAGTCGAGGACGATCATCGGCCCGCCGGCGCGCGGGCTGGCCTCGTGGATCGCCTCGGCGAGCAGGCCCTTGCCGGTGCCGGTCTCGCCCTCGAGCAGGATCGTCGCGTCGGACTCGGCCAGGCGCGGCAGCACGGCGAAGATCCGGCGCATCGCCTCGCTCGCTCCGAGCGCCCGGCCCCACCGCACATCGGTCGACAGCGCGGCGCGCTCCTCGCCGCCGATCGGCTCGAAGCGGAGCCGGCTCTGGCCGATCGCGATCGTCGCGCCGGGAGCGAGGAATGCGCGCTCGATCACGACGCCGTTGATCTGGGTCCCGTTGGTGCTCCCGAGGTCGCGGACCAGGTGGCCGCGCGGCGTGGGCGTGATCGCGATGTGGTGGCGCGAGACCGCAGTGTCGGAGAGGATCATCGCGTTGGCCGGCGCGGTGCCGATCGCGAGCTCGGCCTCGCCACCGTCGATCGAGAGCTCGCGGTCGGGGCCCTCGACGACGACCAGGCGGTAGCGCGGAAACCGCAGCTCGCGCGTCTCCGCCACCGCCGTCGTGAGGTCGGCGCCGTCAGGGTTCTCGGGCATGGGCATGTCTTACCGCGCCTGAGGCGGCGAGTCCGCGAGCGATGCGCGTCCGGCGCTTCCGTCAGATACGGTTCAGGTGCACTCTCAGATCGAACGTGACGCGCTGCCCACGGTGCCAGCGGCGACTGCCGCCGAGCGGTGATTGTCCAACCCACGGGCGCCCGACCGGATTCATCGCCGAGGCTGCGGCTCCCGCGCCACAGATCGCGCCACCCCGGGGATGGCGCATCGAGCGGCACCTGGCGACCGGCGGCACCGCACACGTGTTCGCGGTGGCGCGCGACGACGGCACGCACGCGATCCTCAAGTGGGGCCGGTGGCGCGAGCGTGACATCGACGTGAGATTCGAGCTCGAGGCCAAGGTGCTGCGCACGGTCGGAGCGGCGTGGACCCCGGCGCTCTACGACCACGGCGTGCTCGACGGCTGGCCGTACATCATCATGGAGCTGCTGACCGGCGAGACGCTCGCGGCGTGGATGTCGCGCATGGGCGAGCGCGGCGGGCTCGGCGAGATCCTCGGCTTGCTCGACCAGATCGCCGCCGGGCTGGCCGCGATCCACGCCGCGCGCGTGATCCACCGCGACCTCAAGCCGGAGAACGTGATGATCGGGCCGCGCGGCGTGCGCCTGATCGACTTCGGGCTCGCCAAGCAGCCGGCTGCGCCCGGGCTGACCCAGGTCGGCGAGGTGGTCGGCACCGTGCACTATCTCGCGCCGGAGCAGGTGGGGGTTGGCGCCACCGTCGATCACCGGGCCGATATCTACTCGTTCGGCGTGGTCGCGTTCGAGATGCTGTGCGGCGGCCCGCCATTCGTCGGCGAGCGGCGCTCGATCGAGTACCAGCACTCGGTGTGCCGGCCGCCGTCGGTGCGCGAGTGGCGCACGGTCCCCGACGAGCTCGAGCAGCTGGTCGCGGCGTGCCTGGCCAAGCCGCCCGAGGCCAGGCCGCAGACCGCGCTCGAGGTCCGGGCGCGGCTGGCGCGCGCGCTCGACGGCACCGCGACCGCGCGCGGGGTCGCGCCCCGCCCTCTAGGCGTGCGCGGCCGGGTCGCGCTGCTGTGGGCCCAGGGCTGCGATCCGGTCGCGTTGGTCCGCGCGGTGAGTGACGTCAGCGGCATCGTGGTCCGCCAGCGCGGCGAGGCCGTCCTTGCGGCGTTCACCGGGCTCGACCACGAGGCGCCGCTCGCCGCCGCGGTCACAGCGGCGCGCGCGCTGACCGAGGTGTGCTCGGAGCGGGCCCGGATCGTCCTCCATGTCGCGAGCGCGCTGCTCCGGCGCTCGGCGCACGGCAAGGTCGCGGTCTACGGCGACGACCTCGAGCACATCGAGCGCTGGTTGCCCGCGTCGCCGGGGCCGGGCGGTTCCGCGGGCGTGCTGCTCACCGGCGCGGCCGCCGAGCTCGCCCCCGACGCGATCGCCGCGAGCGACGTCCCCGGCTTCTTTCGCACGCGGCAGCGCGACCGGACCGACGCCGCGGACGCGCGCACGCCGCCGCTGGTCGGGCGCAACAACCTGATCGAGAGCCTGGCGGCGATGGCGATCCAGGCGCTGGTCGACGGCCGCGCGGTCCACGTCGCGATCACCGGCGCGAGTGGCGCCGGCAAGTCCCGCGTGCTCGACGCGGTGGTCGAGCGGCTGCGCGACGCTGGCCACGAGGTGCTCGCGCTGCACGGCCAGCGGCGGTTCCCCGGCGAGCGCCCCGACGATCAGCTGCGCGAGGCGCTGGGCGGCGGCGATCTGCTCGCCGCGCTCGAGCGCGCCGCCGCGCGCGGCACCGCGATCGCGATCGACGACGCGGCGTGCGTGCCCGAGGCTGCGCATCGCGCGCTCGACCGCGTGCTCGGGCGCAGCGCGACCAAGCTCGCGCTGCTCACCGCAAGCGCGACGCTGACCGGCGATCTCGCGGTCAGCCACCGGGTCGGCGTCTCGCTGCCGCCGCTCGGCTTCGAGGACGCCGACCTCCTGATCCGCGAGCTGCTCCGCCCCGCGCGGCTGATCCCGGGCGTGCTCGTCGAGCGCCTCGCGATCCGCGCCGGCGGCAACCCGGGGCTGCTCGTCGCGCTGACCGGCGAGATCACGCGGCGCGGCGCCGTCCGCCGCCACGTCGGCAGCGATGAGTGGTACGTCGCCGCCGACGAGCTCGATACCCTGCTCGCGGCGCCGAGCCAGGCCTGGTTCGCGGTGCGCGCGCTCGAGGACCTGCCGCCCGATCTGGTATCGCTGGTCCGGATGTGCGCCGGGCTCGGGCCGCGGTTCTCGGCCGACGAGATCGCCGCGGTGCGCGGCGGCGGCGACGCCAGCGAGCGGCTGGCCTGGCTGGTCGCCAGCGGTGTGTTCCGCCAGTCCGGCGGCGACTATCGGTTCAGCGATCCGGGCGTCCAGGACGCGCTCTACGACCACGTGCTCGACGAGCGCGGCCGGGTCCACAGCCGCGCGTTCCGCTACTGGCTCGCGCGCCCCGACACCGATGCGATCGCTCGCCTGGCGCGGCTGGCGTTTCATGGCGCCGGCGCGCGCGAGGCGATCAACGCCTCGACCTGCTACGTCGCGCTCGCCCGCGCGGCCCGCGAGCGCAGCGAGGACGACGTCGCCGAGGACCTGCTCGACCGCGCGCTGGCCTGCCTGGCGAACACGACGCCTCGGCTCCAGGCCGCGGCCCTGACCGCGCGCGCCCGGATCCGCCACGCCCACCACCGGTTCGACGAGGCGCTCGACGATGCGCGCAGCGCGCGGCGGCTCGCCGAGCACGCCGGGGACGCCGAGGCCCAGCTCGATGCGCTGGTCGTCGAGGCCCACGCGGCCTCGTGCGCCGGCCGGCTCGACGCGGCGACCGCCGCCTGTGCCGCGGCCTCGGCGATCGCGACCGTCGACATCAGCGTCTCGGCGAGGACCCGCGTGCTCGGTGCGATCGGGGCGGTTCGAGCCCGCGCCGGGCAGCGCGATGAAGCGATCACCATGCTGCAGCTCGCGGCATCACTCGCCGAGGCGATCGACGACCGTGAGACTGCGTTCGAATCCGCCCGCGCGCTCGCATCTCTGAACGTGCATCGCTAGTCTCGTCGGAACAATGCTGTGTCGTCGGAGGTCGCGAGATGTGGGGGAGTCGAGCTGTTTGGTGGGTGTGCCTACAGAAGGTCGTATTTTTGATGAGGTAACATGTTGATTCGAGGTGCATATTCAATTGATTCGTCGGTGCGCACGAATACACTGATCATGAGGTGGAACGGTTAGTCGACGGTGAGGGTTTGCTATGTCGAATCTGCCCCATATCGCCAAAACACAGATCGCGAAGTTCCCGGAAGTTGCCGCGCTGGTCGTCACCGACGATGCCGGAGCGCTGCTGGAGTCCAGCGGCGATATCGACGGTGAGGCCATCGGCGCTGTGCATGTCGTCACAATGCAGGCGCTCACGCGATGCGGCAACGCGCTCGGGCTCGGGCCGCTGCAACGCGTGACCGTGACCGGTCCGAGGCGCGCATGCCTGATCGCGATCTTCGAGCAGGAGGTACTTGGGATCTATGTGGACCCAACCAAACCTCTCGGAGCTTTCGAAAAGAAGCTCGAGACCGCGCTGCGGCGCTGAAGGGACGAGCGATGCTGGAATCCATTCTCCAGGGCCTGCGCGAGGTGGAAGGCGTCCAGGGTGCGATGATCGTCGACTCCGGCGCTGCCGTCGTCGCGCACCGCGCGCATAGCATCTACGACCTGGGCGCGCTCCAGCAGGTCGCGCGCTCGGTGGTCAACTCGATCGACTCGGTGCAGCTGATCCAGGACGACTGGGACATGCTCACCGCGCACTTCGGCGACGGCAAGCTGCTGCTGCGCAGCCTGCGCACCGGCGGTGGCAAGCCGCGGCGCTACATCCTGACGGTGATCGCCGACGCATCGCTGAACACCGCATTTCTCGGCGTCGCGCTCCGGGTCGCCGCCTCCAAGCTACTCATCGAGCTCGAGTCCAACGCGGGCCCCGCCGCGGGCTCGCAGGTCTCGCCGATGCCGCAGGTGTCGGTCGCCAGCTCGAGCCACGTCAGCGGCCGGATCCCGATGGTCGACCCGGCGCGGCCTCCCGAGGTCGCCCGCTCGGGGATCAGCTGGTCGGGGAGCTCGGGCTCGGGCGTCGGCGCGTCCGACGTCGCGGTCGCCGACACCGCGAGCTCGACGTATCTGTCGGCGTGCACCAAGGCGCTCGCCGCCAGCGTCGGCCCGATGGCCAAGGTGTTCGTGAAGGAGGCGGTGCGCCGGGTCTGCGGCGAACGCCCGTTCTCGCGCGCCGACGGCCCGGCGCTGATCGCACAACTTTCTGCCACGATCGATGACTCGGATGATCGCGCGTCGTTCCAGCGCGCCACCCGCGCACTGTAGTTATCCACTCTCAGGGTTCCACAGGAAGGACGACGATGCTCGAACTCGTCAAGCGCAAGCTCAGCCTCAAGGTCTCCATCATCCTCGCGCTGATCACGATTCCGCCGATGGTCGCCGCGGCATTCTTCATCACCGCACGCGAAGCCGCCAACCTCGAGGAGCTCACGATCGCCTCGGGCAAGGTCGCCGCGATGAGCGGCGCCGAGATGTACGGTGCAGCGCTCGAGGCTGGCGTCGACAGCGGCGCGATCACCCTCGCCGATCTGTTCGAGCTCAAGTACGAAGAGATCCGCGGATTCGACTTCGGCGACAATGCGCGATTCCACACCAAATACGATTTTTACACCGACCGAGTGGTGGTGGGATTCCAGGACAGGATCCTCGCCTCGTCGCCCGACTTCCTGTACGCGGTCGGCGGCGACCTCAACGGCTACACACCGACGCACGACAGCAAGTTCGCGCGCCCGCTGACCGGCGACCGCACCAAGGACCTGTCCGGCAACCGCACCAAGCGCAAGTTCTGGACCGCGATGCACCAGAACGCGGCCAAGAACATCGAACCGGTGCTGGTCCAGCCTTACCTGCGCGACACCGGCGAGCGCGCGTGGGACGTATCGTCACCGATCTTCGTCAAGGGCCGGCACTTCGGCGCGTTCCGCGTCGCGGTGTCGCTCGACTCGATCGCCCAGCACAAGCGCGGGCTGCTCATCGAGCTGGTCGTGGTGTTCGGCTTCCTCGCGATCGTCACGGTCGGCTTCATCTTCGTGATGCTGCGCCGCTCGATGCGGCCGCTCGAGCACCTCGCCCAGCTCGCCAACGAGATCAGCACCGGCGAGCGCCTGGACCAGCCGATCCGGCCGGCGACGACCGACGAGATCGGCCAGATGGCGAAGTCGCTCAACCGACTGCGCGCGAGCCTGCAGGCCGCGATGGGCCGCCTCGGCGAATAGCCGCCGCGCACTCACACCACGAACCCCTTCCCCACCAGGCTCACAAGGAACGATGCCATGACCCGGATTGCCCAACGCCCCCTGCTCGCGGTCACTTTGGCCCTCGGCGCAGCTGTGTCGTCGATCTCCATCGCGATCCCCTCCACGGCGCTCGCGCAGGCTGCCTCCGCCGCTCGCCCGAGCGAGCCCGCCGCCCCGGCCGGCGACGGGTTGACTGCACAGGACCGCGAGATCCTCGCCGCGGCCGAGCAGCTCGCGACCGACGCCTCGCAGCTGCTCGAGCAGTGGATCATGACCCAGGCGATCACCGAGGAGCGCCTGTTCGCGCGGCTGTACTTTCCGCTGCCCAAGACCGACCCGCGCAAGGTCGGGCCGCAGCAGTTCGCGACGCCCTACACGGCGCTCGCCGACCGGGACCTGAGCGGTCCCCAGGAGAAGGCGCTCGCGCGCGTGGCTCTGCTCCAGTATGCGATCCTGACCGACATCAACGGCTATGTACCGGTCCACAACACTCGATTTGCCCAGGCGCTGACTGGAAACAGCGAACAGGATTTTATCAACAATCGCACGAAGCGTATGCTCGGTGACAATGCAAGCCTGTCCGCGGCGCGCAGCGAGACGCGGTACTTGATCCAGCGCGTGAAGATCGAGACCGGCGACGTGATTTACGACCTATCAGTGCCTGTCAACGTGCGCGGAAAGCACTGGGGGTGTGCCCGAATAGGGTACCGTCGCAGCGAATAGCCGAAGTCCGTCGCATGATCGATCTGATCAGTGAAGCGAGCACGCTGGGGGTCCTTCTCGAGGAGACGCGCGGCGTGGTCGGCGTTGTGCTGGGTACGCCCGACGGCGAGCTCCGCACGGTGGTCGGCAGCTTCGTCGATGGGGACGCCACCGCGGCCTGCGCCGCGTCACTGACCGAGGAGCTGAGCAAGATCGGTGCGCAGCTCGGGCTCGGCGAGCTCGGCGTGGCCTCGCTGAAGTCGCTGACCGCGGCGCGCGTGTTCGCGCGGCAATCCGACTCGGTGCTCTCGATCGAGCTCGATCCCAAGCGCCCGCTCGGCGAGCTCGAGAACAAGCTGCGCACGCTCGCGTGGGCGCCGCAGCCGCTGGCGGTCAACCGCGTCCCCACCGTCCCGATCCACGACATCCATCCGGACGATCGCACGACGCTGCCGCCGCCGCTGCCCGATCCCCCGAGCGTGTCGAGCCATCCGAGCGCGACCGCCCCGAGCGTGTCGAACGCGCCACCGGCGATCCGGAGCACCTCGATCCCAGCCAACGCGTTGCCGATCGCGACCGTGCGCCCCCGACCGCAGACCCCGGCACCGTCGAACCATACGGCGACCCGCCCGCCCTCGAGCGGCTCGCTGTTCCGGCCCACCGGCAACACCGGCGCGCCGACCCGGCCGCTCGGCGCGGTGATGCCGCCGACCAAGCCGCCCACGCCGCCGGTGGTCGCGAGCCGAACGCCGCCGCCCAGGCCGAGCGCGACGATCCGGCCGTCGGCGCCGATCAGCCTGCCTTCACAGGTCAAGTCGGTCGGAGCGGGGCCGGTGTTCACCGGCGACCTCGAGGAATTCTCGCTGCCCGATCTGCTCGAGTTCCTCCGCAACAGCCACCGCAGCGGGCTGCTGATGTGCTCGACCACCGCCGGCACCGGCACGATCCAGCTATCGCGCGGGATGATCATCAGCGCCGATTCGCCCAACGCGATCAACCTGCGCGAGCACTTCCTCAACAGCGCCGACGTTCCGCTCGAGCTCCGGCGCGCGCTCGCCGAGCTGCCGGCCGAGTCCTTCACCGACGACGCGCTCGCAAGCCACGGCTCCGCCGGGGCGCGCGAGCTGGTTCCGCCCGATGACATGGAGCGGGCCCGCGTGCTGCGGATCTACAGCGCGTTCCGCGAGATGATCCACTGGACGGTGGGCAGGTTCTCGTTCGACCCGGGGGTCGCCGTGGTGACCAACCCGGGCCTCGCGCTGAGCGCGCAGACCATCCTGATGCACATCTACCAGGAGCAGGACGAGAAGGCGCGGTGAGGAGCCCGTTGCATCTTGCCGGGATCAAGCTCGGCAACTATCGGCTACGGCGGGTACTCGGGCGCGGCAACATGGGCGTCGTCTATCTCGCGACCGACGAGGCGCTGCTGCGGCCGACCGCGGTCAAGGTCCTGACCTGGTCGCCCGCCGAGCACGACCCAGAGGCGTGGTTCCTCGCCGAGGCGCGCAACGTCGCGCGGCTCAACCATCCCTCGGTCGTGCAGATCTACAGCGTCGCGCGCCACGGGCCGTACTGCTACATCGCGATGGAGTACATCGAGGGCGTGGCCGCCGACGCGCTCGTACAGAGCGATGGCCCGTTCTCGGCCGAGCGCGCGACCGAGGTGATCCTCCAGCTCGCGGCCGCGCTCGAGCTCGCGCACGCCTCGGGGATCATCCACCGCGACGTCAAGCCCGGCAACATCCTGATCAAGAGCGACGGCACGGCCAAGCTGGGCGACTTCGGCATGGCGGTGTCCGCGATGCGGCCCGATGCGTCTGCGGTGCGCGCCGGCACGCCGCAATACTTCGCGCCCGAGATCTGGCGCGGCGAGCCGGCGAGCGTGTCCACCGATCTCTATGCGCTCGGCGCGACCTACTACTACCTGTTGACGGGGCGGCCGCCGATCGATGGCTCGTCGATCGCGGGGCTCAGCGTCGCGCACCAGCGCCAGGAGGTGGTGGCGCCGCCCGAGCTCGCCGCCGACATCGCCGCGGCCTGCATGCGCGTGGTCCGGCGCTGCATGGCCAAGGTCCCCGGCGAGCGCTACGACTCGGCCCGCGCGGTGGCGTGGGAGGCCCGCGGCGTGCTGCGCGAGCTCGAGTCGCCGTGGCTGGTCCGCGAGCCGCCGGAGGGGCGCGCCGGGACCGCCCCGGTCGACACGCTGGCGGCGTGGCGCGAGCTGGGCTTCGAGCTCGAGCCGTTCGTCGAGGCCGAGCCCGGCGCACTGCCCTACCGCGGAGCGCCGTTCGATGCGCTGCGCCGCGAGCTCGAGGAGCGGCTCGCGGTGGCCGGCACGACGCTGATGCTGACCGGCGCACCGGGCAGTGGCCGCTCGGTGCTCGCGCGCTCGGTCCTGTTCGAGCGCGGCGAGCTCGGCGCGTACGTCGACCTCGGCCACGCCGGCGCGCGGCCGGGCAGCCTGGTCCAGCGCATCGCCCGCGCGTTCGGCGCGGTCGCCGGCCCCGCGACCGGCGGCGACGCCGAGATCGAGGGCCTGCTCGACGTGCTCGCGGGCACGTCGTCGAGCCCGCCGCTGATCGTCGTCGACGGCGCATTCTCCGGAACGCGCGCCGCCTCGGACCTCGCGGTGCTCGCGCGCGCCGCGCGCAGCACGCGCTACTTCAGCGTGCTCGCCGTCGGCACGAGCGATCTCGCGGCCGAGCTGGCGAGCGCCGACCTGCCCGCGCCGGTGGCCGTGCCGCGCCTCCAGCCGCTGCAGATCTACCGCTACATCGACGGCTGGCTGCGCGCGACCCGCCACCCCGACGCGCCGCCGCTGATCGTCACGATCGACGCCGCGCTGATCGTCGGCCAGCGCAGCGAGGGCAGCCTGCACCGGATCAACGCGTTCGCGCGCCGGATGATCTCCGCCGGCGGCCCGGTGCTCACGTCGTGGGACGCGTGGTCGATCCCGAACGACATCGGCCATCCAGCGAGCCGGACCGGGAATCCGATCCGCCCTGCGGGATGGCCGACGCCAGAAGTCCTGCGATGGATCAACCAGTGCCGCGCAGCGGCGGGGATCGCAGCGCGAAGCCCCGCCGACGAGCGTGCGACGGACTGATTACAGCGAGAACACGAACGCGACCAGGTCCGCCTGCTGGGCGGCCGTGAGCGCGTTGAAGTTCGACCGCGCCAGCGCGCCCTGGTTGGCGTGCTTCTGGATCGCGTCGGTGACCGTGTAGACGTTGCCCTCGTGCATGAAGCGATCGCGCGAGCCGATGCCCCAGAGCGGCGCCGTGCGGACCATGTTGCGGGTCCCCTGGCCGCCGTTCTGCACGATGCCGTCGCCCGTTCCGATGTCGTGAAGCAGGTAGTCGCCGAACGGGTGGATGATCTTGTCACCGAGCGCCGCGGGGCAGATGAACGCGCCGGCGTTGACCGCCGTGCCGGCCGGAACCGTCTGGTAGCGATCGCGGTGGCAGGTCACGCAACCCGTGCTGTTGAACAGCGCCTGGCCACGAGTGACCTGTGCGGTGATCGGGCCGCGCGGCGGCGCCTTCAGAGAGCGCATGAAGTCGGTGAACACGTCGACATCGCCGGCATCGTCCTCGCCGGTCGACGTCGGATCGGTCTTGCCGTCGAACGGGCCGCCCTGGACCACGGTGCCGTTCGAGGTGTTCTCGGTCGGGAACAGCTTGTTGGTGACGCCCATCTCGTTGACGTACGCGTCGCCGGAGAACGAGTTGAGGCTCGAGTTCTGGTTCTTCCAGCCGAAGCGACCGGCGCGGAGAGCACCACCGGCCTCGGCGACCGGGACCTGGATCAACGTGCCTTTCTGCCCGGCGGCCTGGCCTGCGGCGACCGCCGCGATGGCGTTGCTGTCGATGCACTCGACGAAGCCGTCACCCATGATGCTGAGCGTGAGGCGCTGCGACCGCACCTCGTTGCCGCTGAACACGTGCTCCTGGATCGAGCGGTCGTTCGCGCGGTCGTTGATCAGCGAGCCGCCCGGGTGCTCGACGAATGTCGTCCCGGTGAAGTGACCGGCGCGTAGCTCGGTGATCTGGCTGCCCGTGCCGGCGACGCGGAACGGGTTCTCGTGGCAGCTGACGCACGAGGTGTTGTTGAACACCGGGCCGACGCCGTCCTCGAACAGCTCGACCTCGGAGAACGTGTCCAAGGCCTCATCCATGCTGGCCGCATGCAGCAGCGGGAAGCCGTTGCTGAGGTTGTCGAAGCCTGTCGGGGCCTCGGTCACGGCATTCACGGCTGGGCCTGTGGCCTCGGCCTGGACGGCGCTGCTCACGTCCGGCAGAGAGTCATCGGCCACACTCTCGTCGTCGCTCTGGGCGCACGACGCGAGTACCAGCGATGCTGGCAGCACTATCGAGAGGGTGAAGAGCTGACGGTACGGTTTCATGACTCTGTTCTCCTGGGTTCTGGACAAACCGAACGTTGCGCGAGAAGCACCCGCGGCTCGCAACTGACGGGTCGCACTGACGGGCACAGTCGAATTTTTAAGAGATCCCTTATTCAAAAGGCTTGCTTTCGGATTTTGGCGCGACGGGATGTGCTCGAAGTCGCCTCCAATGAATCTTCCAGCGCGGGCACCTTACGTAGTCGAGCCAGTGATTGTCAATCTGGTGTGATCGCCCCACCGCGATTCAACCTGACGGACATTGGGTATCTGGTTATCACTCCCGATCCTGTGATCGCGAGCTCTACACGTACCCGGCGTACCTACTCGTCGTACCAGCCTACCGACCGGAAACCGTCATTCCTCGTCGGAACCATGCGTCGAGACGCGATCCTCGACGGCGCAGCGCGAGGCGAGGTCTCGCATCATCGATCTCAGTTTTTTGAGGTTCGCAGACTGTGACTGGGATTTTTCATCTCAGTTTTTGACGACCGATTCACTGAACAATGATTCTTGCGCTTCATGATCGCGTATCGATGAGGTCATTCGAGGCTGGATCGCATCCCTGCGACCCTCAGATTTTCGTCACC
>DATIPJ010000643.1:0-6337 GCA_035472155.1 Kofleriaceae bacterium | reverse complement strand
CCCTCTGTCCAACCCCTCGACGAATCCCCAGCTGCTCTGCCTGCTTGCTCAGCCTGAGATCAACCAGATGTCGAGACGCTCGACGGAACGATCAAACCAGCGCGATTCCTTGTTCGACGACGCGAAGTGACTTGTTCTTTGTTCGGGGCCGGTATGGCACACTCCGCGACAAAAGAAAAGATCCGTAACCCTCATGGGTTGCCTGGATATTTGACCAGAGTGTCCGTTTACTGATCAGCCGCCGGCCAGACGCGACTCACCGACCGGACGGCCGGGCTCAGCGGGCTCCTGAGCCGCTGTCCTTCGCCCGTGCTGGCGTGGGCGCGGGCTCAGGCTGCGCGGCGCCACGGGCCGCGGCGCCGTTGGTGGCCAGCTCGGCGCCTTCCTCGGGGGTGATCGCGCCGCAATCGAGCGTGAGCTCGCCCGCGATGCGGTCGCAGCGAAATGCGAGGGTGCCGCGGAAGTACGCGGAGCCGTCGCGGCGAATGCCGCCGCCCCAGCTGCGATCGAGCTTGCTGCAGGTCAGCGGGCTGCCGTTCCAGGCGAGCTTGCCCTCGCCGAACCGCAGCGTGCCCTTCGCGCTTTCGACATCGACGAACACGTGCACGGCGTGCCCGGGGCGGCAGGCCACGAGCTGCGCCGGCGCACCGTCGACGGTGAGCGTGCCGGTGACATCGGCGTTGGCCGCCGGCGGCGGCGCTGGTCGACTGCAGGCACCGGCGAGCCATACGACCGCCGGCGCCGCTCGAATCACTTGCGAAGGCCGAGCGTGTCGATGAGCTTCTTGTAGCGATCGAGGCTCTTGCGCTTCAGATAATCGAGGAGCGCGCGGCGCTGGCCGACCATCTTGAGCAGGCCGCGGCGGCTGTGGTGGTCCTTGTGGTTCTGCTTGCAGTGCTCGGTGAGGTGCGTGATCCGCTCCGAGAGCAGTGCAACCTGGACCTCGGGCGATCCGGTGTCGCCCTCATGCTGCTGGAACTTCGAGATCGTGTCGGCTTTGCGGACGGTAGAAACGGGCATCGCATTCTCCAGTCGCCGACGGCCGCGCCCGCTCAACATCGAGCGAGCCAGAGCCGTGGTCGAGGCGCAGATTGGGGGAAAGACCGCCGAGCGTCAAGGGCCGGAACGGCCGGCATGCCCCTGGGACCCGGGCAGCGCCAGCTCGGGAAACATCCGGTCGTAGACGGTCCGCCCCGCCTCGGCATGCGCGAACCCAAGGAGCGTGCCGTCCTCGGCAAGCATCTGGAATTGCTGTAGTCCTTCGGCGCCGAGCGCCGCGGGCGGCAGCTGCACACCGTTGAAGATCCGGCCGATCAGCGCCGCGGGCACCGTCACGCGCGGCAGGCCGCTCGCCTCGTGCGGCGGCACCAGCTTCGCCTCGTGCAGGCGGTCGAGCGGCACCGCCTGCTCGAGCGTGAAGCAGCCCGAGCGCGTCCGGCGCAGCTCCGCGAGGTGCGCCCCGGCGCCGAGCGCGCTGCCGATATCGGCCACCAGGCTCCGGATGTACGTGCCCTTGCTGCACGCGACCGCGATCCGGAACCTCGGCGGCTCGAACGCGAGCAGCTCGAGGCGATCGATCCGGATCTGGCGCGGGGCGCGCGCGACCTCCTCGCCGGCGCGCGCGCGGTCGTACAGCCGCACCCCGCCCTGCTTGATCGCCGAGTACATCGGCGGGATCTGCGCCTGCTCGCCGAGGTGGCGCGCGAGCACCTCGAGCAGCGCATCGCGGCCGACGTCGGCGGTGCGCTCCGCCGTCACGCGCCCGGTGCGGTCGAGCGTGTCGGTCTCGATGCCGAGCACGCCCTCGGCTTCGTAGGCCTTGTCATCGGCGAGCAGGAACTGGGCGAGCTTGGTCCCGGCGCCCACGCACACCGGCAGCACGCCGGTCGCGATCGGGTCGAGGGTGCCGCCGTGGCCCGCGCGTTCGATCGCGAGCGTGCGCCGAACGTGCTCGACCGCGTGCGCCGAGCTCATCCCCGGCGGCTTGTCGATCACCAGAACGCCGTGCACGCACCGAGACTGTACTTCGTACAGCCTCCGGGCACATCTCGTTCCGCGCGTGCCTCGCTCGCGCTCGTCAGTCTACGGGCTCCTGCGGCTCGAGAACTGGGCGGCTGTGGCGATTGAACGACTGCTCGAGGGCGCGCACCACGCGCTCCTTGGTGGACACCAGATCTCCGGGCATGTGGCAACCGCCGGCGCCGGGATGACCGCCGCCGCCGAGGGCCATGCACACCTTGCCGACGTCGACCTTGTCGCTGCGCGAGCGCATCGAGACCCGGACGCCGCCACCCTTGGCGGTCGTGAGCAAAACGCCGACCTGGACACCGTCGACGTTGCGCGCCCAGTTCACCATGCCCTCGATGTCCTCCCACGACGCGCGCGCGCCCTCAACCATGTCGGTGGTCACGCTCAGCACGCCGGCGCGGCCAGCGCAATGGAGCTCGAGCGTCGAGAGCACCGATCCCAGCAGGCGGAGCTTGCCGGGGCTCGGGCGCTCCTCGAGCGACGCCGCGATCGTCGACGGCACGACCCCTGCGCGGATCAGCTCGGCGCCGACGAACAGCGCCTCGGCGTTGGTGTTGGCGTGGCGGAACCCGCCGGTGTCGCTGATCAGCGAGACGTACAGCGGGACGGCGGCCTCGACGGTGATCGGCCAGCCCTCGCGGCGCGCGATCCGGTGGACCAGCACGCCGACCGCCGCCGCGAGCGGGTCCCACACCGCGATGTCGCCGAACGGATGCCCGCTGGCGTGGTGATCGAGCGTGATGAGGTGCCCGCAGACCTCGGGCGGCGGCAGGGTGTCGCCGAGCAGCGTGATGTCGGCGCAGTCGACGACGATCGTGCAGTCGAACCGCTCGTCGAACGGGATCGTGTGCACCGTGGTGCTCACCAGCGGCAGCCACCTGTAGCGGCGCGCGATCGGGTCGACCGAGTAGATCACCGCGGTCTTGCCGGCCGCGCGCAACAGCGACGCGAGGCCTGCCATCGAGCCGGTGCCATCGCCGTCGGGGCGGCGGTGACTGGTCAGCAGCACGCGCTCGGCGGAGCGCAGCACCTCGCATGCGCGCTCGAGCGCCAGCTCGCAGGTCGGCACCTCGATCGGCACCGTGACACGGGCAGGCGGCTCGGCTGTTCCTCTCCGAGCGTCGCTCATGCCGTCTCCTTGCGATGCGCGGGCTCCTCGCGGCTCGCCTCCTCCGTGGCCTCGGCTGCGACCGGCTCGGGCGTACGTGCATCGCCGACACCGCGGCCGGCGGCGCGGGCGCGCTCCTCGTCCTCGCGCACGATCGCGGCGAGCTTCTCGCTCATGTCGATCGACGGGTCATCCACGAACCGCAGCTCGGGCGCGTGTTGCAGATTCAGCTTCCTGCCCACCGGTCCGCGCAGAAAGCCGGCGGCCTTGGCGAGCCCGGCGAGCACGGCGGCGGGGTCGCCGCCGACGATCGAGACGTAGACCATCGCGACCGACAGGTCGACGTTGAGCTCCACGCGCGCAACGGTGAGCAGGGTCGCCGCGCGCACCCGCGGATCGCGGACCTCGCGCGCGATCATCTCGGTGAGGACGTCGCGCAGGCCGTGCTCGACGCGCTGCTTGCGCTGGCTCACGAGTCGGGCTCCTCGCGCCAGGCGTCGGGGACCCAGTCGTCGCTGCCGGCAGCCTTGTCGCCCGAGCCGGTGCGGTCGTCGATGATCGCCAGCGGCGACGCCGGCGCATCGAAGGTGATCGCGTCCTTGGCGATCGCAACGATCTCGGCGCCGCCGGCCGCCATCGCGACCCGGACGACCTCGTCGATCAGCGAGAGCGCCTTCTGGCGATCACCGCTCGCGACCGCGACACCAAGCTCCGAGCGCTGCCACGCGTCCTTGACGTCCTGCGAGCCGACCTCGCTGACGAACACCCCGAGGCGCTCGCGCACGCGATCCTTGATCCGCCGGATCACCATGCGCTTTTCCTTGAGCGAATGGGCGCCGGCGAGCGTCAAGCTGATCCGGGCCATACCGACGTACACGTCTCACCCTACCCCGGCGGCTTCCGGGGTGCCAACGACGCGTTTATCAAGCTGTGTTTCACAGCCAGGGTGATGAGCGCCGCGGCACACCCCGCAAGGGGGACCCTCGCCGTAAGGTGATTCCGTTCCTTGCTGCGCGGCGGACCGGAATCGATCGGTTCGGCTCGGGCCCCTCAGGCGCACAAAAGGCGGAGGTGAGCGCGGATCACAGCTGCGCGGCCTCCTCGATGACCTCGTACGCCTCGATCACGTCGTTCTGCTTGATCTCGTTCCAGCCGGCGATCATCACGCCGCACTCGTAGCCCTGCTGGACCTCGCTGACGTCGTCCTTGAACCGCCGGAGGCTGCCGACCTTGCCCTCGTAGACCTGGACCGCGTCGCGGATGATGCGCAGGTGCGCCTTGCGGGTGACCTTGCCCTCGGTGACCATGCAGCCGGCGACCGTCCCCATCTTGGGGATCGAGAACGTGTCGCGCACCGCGAGCTTGCCCATCGCCACCTCGCGCTTGATCGGCGCGAGCAGGCCGGCCATCGCCGCCTTCACGTCGTCGAGCGCGTCGTAGATGATGTCGTACAGGCGGATCTCGACGCCCTCCTGCTCGGCGTGCTTGCTGCTCTTGCCCGCCGGCCGGACGTGGAAGCCGACGATGATCGCGCCACCGGCCTTGGCCAGGTTGACGTCGCTCTCGGTGATGCCGCCGACGGCGGCCGCGATGACGTTGACCTTGACCTTCTCGGTCGAGAGCTTGGTGAGCGAGGCCTTGATCGCCTCGGCCGAGCCCTGGACGTCGGCCTTGAGCACGACCTTGAGCTCCTTGGTCGCGCCCTCGGAGTTGCGCTCCATCATGTTCTCGAGCGAGAACCGCTGCTTGGAGCCCAGCTCGCGCTTGCGCTCCTGCTGGCGGCGGTGCTCGACGACCTGCTTGGCGACCTTGTCGTCCTCGGCCGCGTTGACCTGGTCACCGGCGTCGGGGACGCCGTCCAGACCGAGCACCTCGACCGGGGTCGACGGGCCCGCCTCGTCGAGCGAGGCGCCGCGGTCGTCGAGCATCGCGCGAACCTTGCCGAACGTGCGCCCGGCGACCACGATGTCGCCGACCTTGAGCGTGCCCTCCTGGATCAGGATGGTCGCCATCGGGCCGCGGTTGCGGTCGAGCCGCGCCTCGATGACGAGGCCCGCCGCCGGCTTGTCGGGGTTGGCGCGCAGCTCGAGGAAATCGGCCGTCGCTGCGATCTGCGCGAGCAGGTTGTCGATCCCCTCGCCGCGCAGCGCCGAGACGTTGGCGTAGATCGTATCGCCGCCCCACTCCTCGGGGATGAGCCCGTGATCGGCGAGCTGCTGGCGCACGCGATCGGGCTGGGCATCGGGCATGTCGACCTTGTTGACCGCGACGATGATCTTGACCCCCGCGTCCTTGGCGTGCGAGAGGGCCTCGAGCGTCTGCGGCATCACGCCGTCGTTGGCCGCGACGACCAGGACGACGATGTCCGTCGCCTGCGCGCCGCGCGCGCGCATCTCGGTGAACGCTTCGTGGCCCGGGGTATCGAGGAACACGATCTCGCCGTGACCGGGCGCCAGGACCTTGTAGGCCGCGACGTGCTGCGTGATGCCACCGGCCTCGCCGGCGGCGACCCGCGCCTTGCGGATCGAGTCGAGCAGCGTGGTCTTGCCGTGGTCGACGTGACCCATCACGGTCACGACCGGCGCGCGCGGCTGCATCTGCTCGGTCTCGTCCGGCTTCTGTGCGAAGACGTCCTCCTCCTTGAAGGCGACGTTCTGGACCTCGTAGCCGAACTCGCTCGACAGGATCTGGGCGGTGTCGAAGTCGATCGCGGCGTTGATGTTGACGCCGGTCATGCCCATGCCCCAGAGCTTCTTCAGCACGTCGGGGGCCTTGATGCCCATGTTGCGCGCGAGGTCGGCGACGGAGATCGTGTCCTCGATCCGGATCACGCGCTTGTGCTCGGCGGGCGTGGTGATCGTGGTCTGCTTGCCCTTCTTGCCGAGGGGGAGCTTCTTCCGACCGAAATCGTTGTGCGGGCCCGGGCGACCGCCGGGGCCGCGCGGTCCGCCGCGCTGCTGCTGCTGCTGGGCGAACCGGCCGCGGATCGGGTTGACCGGCTGCGGGCCGGGCGCCGGGCGCCCGCTCATCGGCGTGCGCTCGGTGATCTTGATCCGAGGCGGCAGCGAGATCACGGTGCCGACCGCGGGGCGCGACGGATCGCGCGCGGGCTGCTGCGTGGTCTCGCCGTTGTCGCTCGGTGAATCCTCGGGGACGCGCGACTCGCGCTCGGCGGTCCGGGCGCGGGCGCGCTCGAGGTCG
>DATIPJ010000642.1:0-6175 GCA_035472155.1 Kofleriaceae bacterium | reverse complement strand
TCTAAAATAATGCAGACTGCTAGTGCGCAGAATGTGTGAAGTGATTTTAATACAGAAGAAAAGCCTCCCCCATGGTGAGATGGGGGAGGCGAAGCGAGAGATGGTGCCGATGAGGCGGCGCAGCACGCGCTGCGGTGCGTCCGGAAACTCGGGACCGAGCCGGGTTGTAAGGATCGTTGCATTGTCACCGTGTGCGTCGATCAATCGCTGCTTGTAACCCTGGTTTGCATACGCCTCGGTGGCAGCGACAAACACGGTTCCGGCCCAGCCGCCGTCTGCGCCCGCGCGAATCGCGCGCACCAGGCTTTGGCCATCCGCAATGCCGCCTGAAGCCAGAATGAAAATTTTCGGTGGCAGTGCTTTGCGCATCAGCTTAACCAGCCGAAACGTCTCGATTGTCGAGTTCTTGTTATGGCCACCCGCGGAGCGGCCTTGCGCCACGATCCCGTCGACGCCGGCCGCGACGCACTGCAATGCCACATTCACATCTCCGGTCTGAGCCCAGACCGTGGTGCCCGCAGCATGAAGCTGCGACACCCATGCTGCGCTCGGTACATCGAAGTGGAACACCACGATCGGAACCCGCGCGCCCGCCGCGATATCGATATGGTCCTGCGTGGTGAACGGCCCCATCGGCGTGGTTGCCAGTATGAAATCGACGCCATACACCGCTGTGGTCTGCGCCGTGATCGCAGCAATTCGCGCCGACAGCACGGGCGGCGGCTCGGGCCCCACGCCGTAGACCCCGATCGCACCTGCGTTGCTCACCGCCGCGGCGAGCTCGGGCAGCGCAACGAATGCCATTCCGGCATTCGCGAGCGGCACGCGCAGGCCAAACTTCGACGACAACCGCGTCCGCAAGCAGCTCTCACGATGATCCGCGGATGCGCGCGACGTGCGCGGCAACACCGCGGCGCCCGCCGCGAGGCCCGCGAGCTTCAGGGCAGTTCTACGATTCAGTTTCCCCTTCGAATCGATAGATGACATGCGATCCCTCCCAGGCGGAGCCTAGTCGACTCCTGACGGAAAACCACGTTGTTAAAACGCTGCAGTAATCCGCTCTATTTCGTACATGCACTCCACTGTCCGGACAGTTAAGTGACAGGTAAGTGTCAGGTTGTCGATCCACACTTTGCCTGAAATGCGCACGCGCATTCGCAGAGGCCCAGATGCGGTGAAGCGCTTTACGGCTTCGGATCGACCTTGACCTCGACCCTGCGCGGTGGCAGCGGCCGGGTGCGCGCGAGCTCGATCTGGCCGGCGAGGATGCCGAACCGGATCGCCATGCGAAGCAGCGACACGCCCTGGCGCGCCACGAACAGGGTCACCGCGCCCTCGGCGCCGTACATCGGATGGCCCTGCGCGAGATAGGCGTATGCGATCGTGACCAGCGCGAACAGGATCCAGCCGATCGCGCCGTGGACCAGCGTGACCGGCCGGCGCAGCACGTAGCCGATCGTGCGCAGGTACGTGGCGACCACGCCGGGATCGTGGGTGTCGTGGCGCAGCATGAGCTCGGCGCGCGCGTAATCGGAGACCGTCCATAGAACGTGGACGAGCAGCGCGGCGGGCAGCACCGCGATCGCGAGCGGCCCGAGCAGCTCGGGCACGGTGAGCGCGTGCTCGATCCGGCCGGCGACCAGGGCGAGGCTGTTGCCGAGCACGAGCGCGACCACGACCCAGCCGGGCAGCGAGCACAGCGCGAGCCGCGCATACGCGAGGTAGGTCGCCGCGCCGCTCGCGCCGAAGCAGCGCGCGGTGTCGCCGCGGCCCTCGGGGCGCTGCGCGAGCACGCCGGCGATGCCGCCGACCACGAACCAGGTCGCCAGCTGCCACAGCGCGACCGCACCGAACACGATGCCCGCGCTGGCGAGCAGGCTCGGGCGGCCATAGCGCACGCAGTAGATGAGCGCGACGAGATCGCCGTCGACCGCTTCGTCGAACATCGGCAGGTGCGCGAACGCCTGCGAGAGCGCCACCGCGACCGCCGCGATCGCCGTTGCCGCGACGATGCCCTGCGCGACGAACACGGCGAGCAGCGTTCCGGTGTAGCGCGAGACCGCGCGCGGCCCCGCACCGATCAGATCCCCCAGCCCGAGGCGCGGCATCGCTCAGGGCCCCACGATCTGCATGAGGGTCTGGGCGAACGAGCCGATCCATGCGCCGGCCCGCAGCGCCGCGGCGCGGTCGGCGTACAGCCGGTAGTGATGGGTCGTCGGGTTGTCGAGCGCGACCTTGCCCTCGGGATCGAGCCAGACCTCGACGAGCTGCGAGCTGCGCTCGATGGTGAACCGCTCCCAGTTGCCGGTGCCGCGGTCGTCCCAGCGCAGGCGCTGCGTCGAGCCATCGGCGAACTTGAGCTCGATCTCGAGTGGCACGTGGACCGCGCTGGTGTTCTGCACGATCAACTCGCAGATCCACGTTCCGGTCTCCGGCGCCTCGACCTCGGTCACCGTGCGGCGCGCGCTGCCCTCGCCGAACACGCCGCGGGCCGCGTGCGCCGGCCGGCACTCGGCGCGCCGGATCTGCAGCGCGAGCTTGCCGACCTCGTGAAACACCGGGCCGAAGAACCAGGTCAGGTCCTGGCCGAGCTCGGTGCGCAGCGTGTTGAACAGGTCGCGCCCGGTGGGGTGGCGAAACGCGAACGCCCGCGCGTACGCCTTCATCGCCGCAGCGAACCGCTGGGTGCCGACCACGTGCTCGAGCGTCTGCAGCGCGCGCATCGTCGCACTGTACGTCTGCTCGCTGTACGCCGCCCAGTCGACGAACGCATACGACGCGGTGGCGATCGGCGACGGGATGTCGGTGCCGCTGCCCTCGGCGGCGCGCAGCGTGGTGCCGACCGAGGCCTGCCAGCCCATCCAGTCGAGCAGCGAGCCGCGCTGGCCGTAGAGCTCGTTCATTGCGCGGACGTCGGCCCACTCGTTGACGCCTTCGTCGAGCCAGGCCTCGTCGGCCTCGTTCGAGGCCAGCATGCCCTGGAACCAGTTGTGGCCGACCTCATGGATCGTGACGAACTCGGGCAGCCGCATGCCCGGGCGCGCGAACACCGAGTCGCCCATCGTGGTGACCAGCGTCGGGTACTCCATGCCGCCGGCGCCGGCCGCCGCCTCGACCGGCGGGTCGACCACCGACATGATCGGCCACGGATAGGGCAGGAACATCGCCGAGAACTTCTCGATCGCGCCGATCGCTGCCTCGAGGTGGCGGCGCGCGAAGTCGCGCTGCTCGGGCCGGAAGTACACCCGGACCTCGACGGTGCCGTCATCGAGCTTGGCCTGGCCCGAGGTGACCTCCATGTATGGGTCGGCCGTCCACGCGAAGTCGTGGACGTCCTCGGCGTGATAGGTGAGCGTGCGCAGCCCGCCGCCGGCGTCGACCGCGTTGGTGAGCACGCCAGTCGCCGCGACGGTGTGGGTGCTCGGTACGGTCAGCGCCACGTCATAGGTACCGAAGTCGGCGAAGAACTCGCTGTTGGAGTGGAACGGCTGGCACTCCCAGCGCTCGGCGCCCGGCGGGCCGACCCGCACGCCGATCTTGGGGAACCACTGGGCGACCATGTGGAACTCGCCCTTGTAGCCGGTGCGCGCGAATACCTCGGGCAGCTGGGCGGTGAATTTCCACACCACCTCGATCGTGGCGCCCGGCGCGAGCGGCTGGGCCAGCGGCAGCTCCACGACCGTCTCGTCCGGCCCGGGGCTCGGCGCGTGCAGCTTGCCGGTCAGGTCGGTGCCCGCGACGTGGACCGAGTCGATCTGGATGTAGCCCCACCCGGCGTCGCTCGCGTGCGCGCCACGGACCCGGCCTCCGGAGCTCTGCATGAACAGCGACTGCTCGTTCTTGAATGCGTTGAGATAGAGGTGGAACGGCAGCGCGTCGACCGAGCTCTGTCCGGTATTCGTCCAGGTCAAGGTCTCGCTGGCCGCGATCTGATGACGCACCGGATCGAGCCGAGCCTCGAGCTTGTAGTTGGCGATCCGGGACGAGCGCGGGGCGCCGCCGCCGCGCAGCGCGGGGCTGCCGTCGGCCTTGGGCAGCGGACGCGGTTTCGGCGCAGCGCGGTCCCGTCCGCACGCGGCGAGCACGATCGCGACGAGGAAGGCACGGCGAACCACGCCCGTCTATACCACACGTCGCGGAGCGCAACGCCGTCCCGCGGCGGCGCGCGGACGCGATCGCGAACCCGATCGGCGCCCGGTCGAGCGACGCGATTGCTCGACGATGCGATTGCGGTCGACGATGCGATCGCGGTCGACGATGCGATCGCGCGCGGTCGTGCGACCGGGTGCTCGACGATGCGATCGGCGTGCGGTCGTGCGACTGGGTGCTCGACGATGCGATTGGCGCGCGGTCGTGCGACCGGGTGCTCGACGACGCGGTCCGATCGACGATGCGATTGGCGCGCGATCGCGCGACTCGCGCTCGGCAATGCGAGCACCGCAGCCAGGCGCGGAGCGGGCGGACATCACGCGTTGCGCCTCGAGTTGCAGATCGATCGCGAGCCGCGGTTTGATCGCGACCGGCACAGACCGAGTGCATCATTGTTGTAGTGGCGCTTGGCGAGAGCGCACTTCCGATCTCGGCCACCGATCTTGGGTGTGCTGCAATCCGCTGCATCATCGGTACTCCCGCTGTCGGATCTCGGATCTGGAGTCAACCCCGCGATCTTGCGTTGCGGTGCCGTGGCAGATGCGCACGATCGCGCTGCCGCCGTGAGGTGCCCTACGGCGTTTCGCGTGGTTCTCCGTGGCGGCGCCGCACATCTCCCCCTCGTCAGGAGCGAGAACGCACGCGGGCGTCAAATGGGCGTTAGCTGGCGGGCTGGGATATTGGCAATTTCGAATCACATGCGAATATCAGTTTGAGATTGCCAGTGACCGAATAGACTCACTTCTCCCAATCAACCCAAAATAATTATCTGGAGGACCTATGTTTCGTTCCATGATGCTCGCATTTGCTGTTGCTTGCCTCGGCGTCGGTGCCGCGGCTGCCGATCCGGGCGCGGCCACCAACACCGGTGGCGGCGCCTTCAACTGCCTGAACAAGGCGTCGATCTCGGGCGTCGAGTGCATTGGCTCGATCTCGGTGCTGCCGATCACCGTCGATGTTCACGACGTCGGCGTTCTGAATGGCAACGACCTGGATGTGCTGAACAACGACCTGAACCACGTGTCGATCCTCGACGGCAACATCCTCGACAACAACAAGATCCTCAACGACGTCGAGGTCACGGTACTGCAGGACTTCCTCAACAAGTTCGTTGTGAATGTCACCAAGAACGACATCGACGTGTGCACCACCGTGCTCGGCGCGCTGCTCTGCAAGTAGTCTGCAAGCGATCCATCGGCCGCGCGGGTCCCCCGGGTGTCCCGCGCGGTCAGCCATTTTCGGCGAGCCAGTTCAGCGTGCCATTCGCGACGGTTTCGAATCGTCATCTCGGGTGGCGATTTCGAGTAAGGTGATGCGCGTGGAGCTCGCGAATGCTGCCCAGACCGTGAATGCCGGCGAGCGGCTCGCCGCGATCGTCCGCGGCGGCGATGCGATCGCGCTGATCGGCGACCTCGGGGCCGGCAAGACCACGCTGGTGACCGGCCTGGTCGCGGCGCTCGGCGGCGGTGCAGCCGCGAGCCCGACGTTCTCGCTGGTCAACGAGTACCCGCGCGGGCGGCTGGTGGTGTGGCACGTCGATCTCTACCGGATCGAGCGCGCCGCGGAGCTGGTCGAGCTCGGCCTTGACGATGTGATCGGCGACCCGCGCGGGATCTGCGTCATCGAGTGGGCGGACCGGTTCCCCGTGCTGCCGGTGGACCACCTGCGGATCGAGCTCGCGCACGCGCCGGGGGGCGGCCGCACCTTGCTCGCAACCGGCACTGGCCCGCGCGGCCGGGCGCTCGCCGAACAGCTCGCCGCCTAGCTCTGTCGACCGGGCCGCGGGCAGGGCGCGCGCCGCCTTGGCTCTGTCGACCGGGCCGCGGGCGGAGCGCTCGCCGAACAGCTCGCCGCCTCGGTCTGTCGACCGGGCCGCGGGCGGCGGTGCTATGGTGATCCGACATGCGCTGCGCCGGTTCCATCGCCGCAACAGTCGCTGCTTCGGTCGCTGTCGGCGCTCTCTCGCTCGTCGCCGCGCCGGCGCACGCTGACCGCCTCGGCTTCGATCCCAAGACCGTCTACAAGG
>DATIPJ010000641.1:0-4192 GCA_035472155.1 Kofleriaceae bacterium | reverse complement strand
GCCACGCACAACAAGGGCATCATGAACGGCGTCGACGCGATGCTCGTCGCGACCGGCCAGGACTGGCGCGCGGTCGAGGCCGGCGCACATGCGTTCGCGGCGCGCTCGGGCGCGTACCGGCCGCTCGCGGTCTGGCGCGAGCGCGCGGGCGGGCTCGACGGCGAGCTGGTGATGCCGATGGCGGTCGGCACAGTGGGCGGCGCGCTCCATGTCCACCCGGGGGCGAGGCTCGCGCTCGACCTCGCCGGCGCGCACACGGCCGAGCGGCTGGCGGCGATCGCCGGGGCCGCCGGGCTCGCGACCAACCTCGCCGCGTTGCGCGCGCTGGCGACCGAGGGGATCCAGCGCGGCCACATGGCGCTGCATGCCCGAGGCCTGGCCCGCGCCGCCGGAGCGACCGGCGAGCTGATCGACCGGGTCGCCGACGAGCTGGCCGCGACCGGTGACGTCAAGGCCGACCGCGCGCGCGAAGTGCTGGCGCGCCTGTGCAGCTCTCACGTGGTAAAGGACAGTCCGTGATCCAACGACTAGGGCTCGCACGCTCGCCTCAGCTCGCTGTCCCACTGCCGACCTCGCTCGAGCTGGCGGCCTGCTACCGCTACTGCGAAGCGCTGGTGCGCGCGCGCCACCATAACTACCCGGTGGCGTCGATGTTCGCGCGCTCGCAGCTGCGCAAGCACATCTTCGCGCTGTTCGCGTTCGCGCGCGTGGCCGACGACTTCGCCGACGAGAAGGCCTACGAGGGCCGCCGCGCCCGCGAGCTCGATCGCTGGGAGGAGCAGCTGCACAACGCCTACCGCGGCCACGCCGATCACCCGGTGTTCGTCGCGCTCGCCGATACCGTCGACAAGTTCGCGCTGCCGATCACCGAGTTCACCGAGCTGCTGTCCGGTTTCCGGACCGACCTCGAGCGCCGCCGCTACTCGACGTTCGACGAGCTGCGCAGCTACACGCGACAGGCCGCCGAGCCGATCGGCCGCCTCTTGCTCTACATTGCGGGCTATCGCGCGCCCGAGCTGCACGCGTTCGCCGACGACCTGTCGACCGCGGTCGCGGTGGCGCGCCTGATCCAGGACGTGCCGGCCGACTGGCAGCGCGGCCGCGTCTACCTGCCCGCGGAGGACCTGCGGCACTTCGGGGTGACCGAGGCCGATATCGCCGCTCGCCGGGAGAGCCCCGCGGTCGCCTCGCTCGTGCGCTACGAGGTGGCCCGCACCCGGGCGCTGTTCGAGCGCGCACGGCCGCTGGTCGACCTCGCCGGCGCTGACCTCGCGGTCGAGCTCGCGCTGACCTGGTACGGCGGCATGCGCATCCTCGACAAGATCGCGTCCACGGGCGCAAGGCTGTTCGCCGAGCGGCCCCAGCTCGACAGCGTGGACAAGGCGCTCGTGCTCGCCCGCTCGATCGCCTGGCGCGGCGAGACGCTGCCGCCGCGCGCGCGATGCACCTGTTCTCCCGCCTGGTCGATAACGAGTAGGCGAGCGAAGCCGAGCCGTCTTTTCGGCGCGGCGCGGCGCGGCGTACTGAACGACTGCTCAGGCCGCGACGGCGATGCGATCGACGAGGTCGTTGTCGCGGCGGCTGAGCGCCACGGTGTGCAGGCAGACCGGCATGCCGATGAGCTCGAGGCCGAGCTTGTAATCGTCGCCGTCGTCCTTCATCCACACGCCCTGGGCGCGGAAGCGGTAGCTGTTCTCCCCCGACTGCATCACGAGCTCGACCTGCTCGCCCTGGGCGACGAAGGGCGCATTGCGCACGACCACGCCGCCCGGGCCGATCTCGACCAGCTCGACACGATCGTTGATCCGGTCGCCGCGCAGCAGCGCGGTGAGCTTGATCGCCTCTCGGCGGAACCGCCTGCCCGCCTTCATGCGGCGATCGTCGGAGCTCGGCTCGAACATCGACTCGATCTCGGTGACCCGCTCGATCTCGTCCCAATCGAGGCCAACACCCAGCTCGCACTTCCCGATCAGGGTGCGATACTGAAAGACGACTTCGACCACCATGCTCCAAAGCCAAAGCAGGGCGCGTGCCACGAAGCGAATCGGTTACGTGTGGGGTAAGGGGGCGAAACCTGGCTTGTAACGCCTCCCATGGAAGACAGTCTGGCCGGGTGTCGCGTCACCATGCCCTGGGAGCGTGCCCCGTACGACAAATCCTGCGCACGCATCGCGGTGCCCATGTGCAGATTTCCAGCGGAGTTCTGCGCATCTGGCGTGAGGGACGGCTGTGCCGCACAGCCGCGCAGCTCGGCGCGCACGCAACGAGATAGTCCGCAGGTTCAGCAGATCGGGTATCCACCGTGCGATGGACCTGTTCGCGGCCAGCGCCAAGAAACGCCACGTCGGCCAGCCGCTTGCCGAGCGAATGCGGCCACGTAGCCTCGACGAGCTGGTCGGGCAGCACCACCTGGTCGGCCCGGGCCGCATCCTGTCCAGCCTCGCCCCAGGGCGTACGATTCCCTCGCTCATCCTGTGGGGACCCCCAGGGAGTGGGAAGACGACCCTCGCCCGCCTGCTCGGGGAAACTCTCAAGGCCGAGCTGACCGGCCTGTCGGCCGTGGATGCCGGGGTCAAGGACGTCCGCGAAGCGGTGGCCAAGGCGGCCGAGCGCCGCGACCAGTTCGGGGCGCGCACGCTGCTGTTCATCGATGAGATCCATCGGTTCTCCAAGACGCAGCAGGACGCGCTCCTGCCGCACGTGGAGGCTGGCACCGTCACCTTGATCGGGGCCACCACCGAGAACCCGAGCTTCGGCGTGGTCGCCGCGCTGATGTCGCGCTGCCGGGTCGTGCGCCTCGAGGCGCTCTCGGACCCCGAGCTCGCGGCGCTGGCGGCGCGGGCGATCGCCGACCGCGAACGCGGCCTGGCGCCGCTCGACGTGACGCTCGATGCCGAGGTCTCGGCGCAGCTGGTGGGCGCGGCCGCGGGCGACGCGCGCCGGATGTACACGATCCTCGAGGTCGCCGCGGATCTGGCGCGCCGCGCGGCCGGCGATGCGCCCGCGGCGCCGATCACCCCCGAGCACATCGCCGAGGCCGCCCAGGGCCGCAATCTGCTCTACGACAAGGCGGGCGACGAGCACTACGGCGTGGTCTCGGTGTTCATCAAGAGCATGCGTGGCTCGGATCCCGACGCCGCGGTGTACTGGATGACGCGCATGATCGAGGCCGGCGAGGATCCGCGCTTCGTGCTGCGCCGGATGGTGATCTTCGCCGCCGAGGACGTCGGCAACGCCGACCCGCAGGCGCTCGGTGTCGCGGTCGCCGCGCTCCACGCCGTCGAGCTGGTCGGGCTACCCGAGGGCGTTCTGCCCATGACGCAAGCGGTGACGTACCTCGCGATGGCGCCGAAATCGAATACCGCGCTGACGGCCTACACTGCCGCGCGCAAGCTCGTCAACGAGCGCGGCGCGTTACCGGTGCCCGCGCGATATCGGCCGGGCTCGACGGCGCTCGACCGCTCGATGGGGCACGGCCAGGGCTACAAGTATCCGCACGACTTCGCCGGCCACTACGTTCCCGAGGACTACCTGCCCGACGAGATCGCCGACGAGAAGATCTATCGGCCGAGCGACTCGGGCTACGAGGCCGAGCACGCACGCCGCCTCGCGGCGATCGAGGAGCGCAAGGCCAAGGGCAAAAAATAACCGCGAACGACGAGCACCGATGCGATGGCGCCGGCGCCAGCTACGCCAGCCGGACCCAGCGCGCCTTGCAGGCGTCGATCTTGGGCGTGAACGAAGGCGGAAAGTGGCGCTGCACGTACGCGAACGCCTGACTCATCAGCTCGCGATCGACCTCGGGCGGCACTTCCATGTTCTGGTCGTTGGGATCCGGTCGGATCCCGAGTCGGACGATCTCGGTGAGGCGGAGCACGTGCAACCGATTGACGAACAGGGCATGAGCAATTCCGAGGATCCCGCCGTTCCCGGGGTGCGTAGCGGCCACGAGAACCGAGCTGAAGGCGCAGCAGGCGGCGCACCGAGTACCGATTCAGCAGCATGAGGAACAGCGTCCCTCCTGGTTTCTGCTCGCGGGCAAGCCTGTGGATGGTAGTCCAGCGTCGTGCGCTGAAACTCAGCGGACAATAGATTGACGCGATCAGGTCGGGCGGCCTGCTGCGGTCCCACTGATAGTCAGCAATGTCGGCTTCTACCAGCTCAACACATGTTCTGTCGGCGGGATGGAAGT
>DATIPJ010000640.1:0-5015 GCA_035472155.1 Kofleriaceae bacterium | reverse complement strand
GAAGTTGCTCGACGGGTGGATCGTCTGGCTCAGGGTCGCGACGAAGGTCGGCCCGCCCGCGTAGTGCGTGACCGACAGATCGAGGCCGGCGTACCACGCGCTCTGGCGCGACGTGGTGACGCCGCCGCCGGCGTACGGCTCGTGGCCGTGATGCAGATACTTCTTCGCCGGCTCGGAGAACGCGCGCAGCTCGCGGTCGTCGTAGTACGGCAAGCCATCGCCGCCGACGACATACGCGGTCCAGTCGTTGGTGAAGCCGGTCGAGACGCGGACGCCGGGGTTATCGAGGAAGATCTTGCCCGCGTGGTCGTTGCCATAGTCATGGCCGACCACGACGCTCCAGTTGCGGAACGGCCCCAGCGTGCGGTCCCACTGCCGGCCGGCCTCGAGATCGACGATGATGTGGTCCGGGCTCACGATGTAGCCCAGGTCATTGGGGTCGAAGCGGCGGCTCGCGTAGTCCGCGTGGCCGATGGCGTACCAGCCCGCGCTCCAGCGCTTGATCGCGCGCGCGTTCGCCGTGATGCCGGTGCCGCGATCGTCGTCGAGCACGCTGCCACCGCCGAGCGCATCGAGCTGCGCGCTGCCGTCGCTCGACTTCCACGTGCCGTCGAGCGCGCCGACGTACGCCCGCCGCCCGCCGTCGCGCTCGACGTACAGGCTCGAGAACGCGCCGACGTAGCTGCCGTGCTCGCCGACCTGCTGCAGCACTCGCGCGACGCCGCTGTCGGCCACCGGCACGATCTGGCGGGTCTCGACCTTGCCGTCGCCGGTGCGCACGCGCGCGTACGCCGCCTGCGTCTCGGCGGCGAGCAGACCGACGTTGAGCCCGCTCTCGTACTTGCCGGTGAGCTTGGCGGCCCCGAGGATGTCGAGCGCGAGCGGCCGATCGAGCAGCGTCTCGTCGGGCGCGAGCGCGGGCGCGGGCGCGCTGGCGCCGATCCGGCGGCTGTAGAACAGCTGCGTCCCGTTGACCTGGAACAGCTCGCTGCCCTCGAGGAAGAACGCGCGCTTCTCGGGGAACAGCGTCTCGATCGTCGACAGGTTGAGGATGACCTGGTCGACCTCGGTCTGGCCGAAGTCGGGCAAGAACGTCAGATCCAGCAGGCTCGACGAACCGAGCCCGAGGTGCGCGTCCACACCGGCGCGGGCGTCGAGCCCGCGGTCGTCGAACGGCTGCGACGTGGCGGCCTTTGCGCCGAGCGTGAGGTACGGGATGATCTCGCGCCGGCCCTGCGGGCGCAGCCCCGACAGCCCGACCAGCGACGGGAAGCTGCTCACGAATGCGTTCTCGCTGCGCGGCACCACGTGCCAGCGATCGGTCTCCTGCGGATCCTGATCGACGCGCACGAAGTTGATGCCCCAGCGCTGGTCCCCCTCGCCCGCGCGGATCCGGAGCAGCGACATCGGAATCCGCAGCTCGGCGGTCCACTCGCCGTCGCCGACCCAGACGCTCGAGTCCCACACCGCGTCCCACGTGTCGTCGGTGCTGGTGTCGGCGTACAGCAACACGTCGCGCTGTACGCCCGCGGCGTTGACCCGGAACTCGTGCGCCGTGCGGCGATCGTGCACCGAGTCGATCGCCACGCCGAACCAGTCGCTCGCGCTATCGCGGTCGCGGCGGTGCACCAGGCCGACCACGCGCCCCGCGCCGGGGCCATGCCGCATCCGCGCGCCGACGTAGACGTACTGGTCGTCGTACAGCAGGCGGACCTCCGTCGGCGAGCTCGCCGCCTCGCCATAACGCGGCGCCTCCTGCGTGAACGGCCCCGCCATCGGCGCATCGCGCCACGCATCCTCGTCGAGCTTGCCGTCGATCCGGATCGCCCCGGTGACCCGGTGGGCGGTCAGCGCCCCCGCATCGTCGGCGCGCGCCTCGGGCGCGACCGCGGCGCCTCCGAAGCACACGACGACAAACAGCGCGAGGTTCTTCATGCGCGGCACCCGGCCGCTGTTCTATCACTCGCGCCTCGTCGCGCGCCCTCTTGCGGACCGGCATCGAACCGCAGCGCCGCTCGATCCGCCGCGTGTCGCACCGTGTTCCGATCGGTGTTCCGGCCTGGCACGCCGCCTGCTCTACCGACCGCATGCTCCTCGCAAGCGCTGTCGTCGAAGGCGATCCGGTCGCCGCCGCGTCCGCGGTTGCGCTCCACCACGGCGGTGACGACGAGCCCGGCCTGCGCCGCATCAAGCGCGGCAAGAAATTTAGCTATCGCACGGCCTCCGGCGCACCCGTGCGCGACGCCGCCACACTGTCGCGGATCCGCGCGCTAGCCATTCCGCCAGCGTGGACCGACGTCTGGATTGCCCCGAGTGCCCGCGGCCACATCCAGGCGACCGGGCGCGACGCGCGCGGCCGCAAGCAATACCGCTATCACGCGCGCTGGCGCGAGGTGCGCGACGCCGCCAAGTACCACCGGCTCGTCTCGTTCTGCGCGGCATTGCCCCGCGTGCGCGCTGCGGTCGAGCGCGACCTCGCCTGCAGCTGCCTCTGCAAGACCAAGGTGATCGCCACCGTCGTCGCGCTCATGGAGCGCGCGCAGCTCCGCGTCGGCAACGAGGAGTACGTGCGCGCCAACGGCTCGTACGGCGCGACCACCCTGCGCGACCGTCACGCGCGCATCCGGGGCGACACCCTCGAGCTCGCCTACAAGAGCAAGAGCGGCGTCGCGCGCCGCGTGCGCATCACCGACCGCCGGCTCGCACGCATCGTGCGGCGCTGCCGCGACCTCCCGGGCCAGCGCCTGTTCCAGTACATCGACGGCGACGAGATTCGCGCGATCACCTCGACCGACGTCAACGACTACCTGCGCGACGTCACCAACGGCCCATTCACCGCCAAGGACTACCGCACCTGGGCCGCGACGATGGCGGCGGCACTCCTGCTCTGCGCCGAGGAGCGCCCGGCCAACCAGCGCGAGTGCAAGCGCTGCATCAACCGCGCGATCGGCACGGTCGCCGAGCAGCTCGGCCACACGGTCGCCGTATGCCGCGCCTCGTACATCCACCCGCGCGTGCTCGACGACTTCACCGCCGACCGGCTCGCCACCCTCGCGCGCCAGGTCAACCGCCGGGTCGCCCGGCTGCCGCGCGGCACCTCCGGCACCCTCGCAGCCGAGAGCTTTCGCGCGATCGAGCCGGTGGTCGCGCGCTACCTCGACGGCAGCCGCCGTCGCCGCCACGCGTGATGATCGCCTCAGCGGCCGCGCCCGCGCTTCAGCATCGCGCGGACCGCGTCGGCGAGCTCGCCCATCGAGCCCAGGCGACGCGCACGCGCGGGCAGCTTCGCCAGCGAGCTGGATTGTCGACCTCCGACGATGATCGCGATGCGGGCGGGGAGTGACTCCAGCCAGCGCGCGATCGACCGGGCGCGCGGGGGCGCGAGCGGGGTCGAGATGCTCGTCCACACCAGCGCGGGCGCGTGCTCATGCACCGCATGGGCGAATGCATCGACCGGCGTATCCGGGCCGAGGTTGATGGAGCGCATCCCGGACTCGGCGATCGTCGTCGCGGCGAGCTGGGACGGCACGAGGTACGGATCGCCCGCCGGCGCGCCGCCGACTGCGACCGGCGCATCGTCGGGCGCCGCCGCGATGCTGCGGAGCTGCGCGATCGCCTGCAGGCATGCATCCGTTCCGCGATGCTCGACGAATATCCCGGTGGACTCGTGGTGCCACAGCTCGCCCAGCGCCTGCATCGCCTCGCGGATCGGCCCGTCCGCAAGCTCGGCCACCCCGGCGCCCTCCAGGTAGCGCGACAGCAGCCACCCGCGCGCACCGACGGCATCGCCCTCGAGCAGGTAGCTGCCCAGCCGCTGTTCGCCGCGCGATCGAGCCACCGCGATCTCCGGGAGGTCGAGGAGCTCGGGCCGCGCGAGCCGCGCGCCGGTCTCCCGGATGAAGCGCACCGCCTCCGCGCGCTCGACGCGGCGGTGCCCGCCCTCGGTGCGCGACGCCGCGATCTTTCCCGCATCGATCCAGCGCTTGAGCGACGACTCGCTGGCGCCGAGCGCATCGGCGAGCTCGCGGGTGGAGAACAAGCGCACGGAACTATGATGCCTTTCTCGCAGGTTCGCGAGCGCCGGCGCTGCGGGAAAGCAGCCGTCGCTTGCCTGTGAACGTTTTATCGTTCATCATGGTCGTTATGGACGAATTAAGCCATCGTCCGCCGGCGCTGTCCACCCTGGACTACCTCCTCGTCGGCGGGGGCCTGCAGAACGGTCTGATCGCCCTGGCGCTGCGTGCGCGACAGCCGGCCGCGCGGATCGCGATGATCGAGCGCGGCCCCACGCCCGGCGGAAACCACACCTGGTGCTTTCACGCGGGCGATGTCCCCGAGGGAGCAGGCACATGGATCGAGCCGCTCGTCGTCGCGCGCTGGCCTGGCTACGACGTGGCGTTCCCGGACCTCGCGCGCCGGGTCGAGTCCCCGTACGCCTGCATCTCGTCCGAGCGGCTGGCCGCCTGCGTGCGAGCGGCGCTCGATGCGCCCGGCTCGGCCCTCCACGCGGGCGCAACCGCGCTCGAGGTCACCGCGAGCAGCGTCCGGTTCCTTGCAGCGGATGGCCGCGTCCGCGAGCTGGCGGCCCGCGCCGTGATCGACGCGCGCGGCCCCGATCGCGCGGTGATCGGCGCCAGCGGCTGGCAGAAGCTCGTCGGGCAGGAGCTCGCGCTCGCGCGCCCCCACGGCCTCGAGCGGCCGATCCTGATCGACGCCACGGTTCCGCAGCGCGACGGCTTCCGGTTCTGGTACGTGCTGCCGCTCACCGCCGACCGGCTGCTCGTCGAGGATACCTACTTCAGCAACACCAGCGAGCTCGACGCGGCCGCGCTGCGGCCGGGCATCGCCGAGTACGCCGCCGCGCGCGGCTGGCAGATCACCGCGGTGGTCCGCGAGGAGAGCGGCGTCTTGCCGATGCCATGGGAGACGCCGGCGCCGCGGCCGACGCCACCGCTGATCGCAGGGTACGCCGGCGGGTGGTTTCATCCCGTGACCGGCTATTCGTTCCCGGTCGC
>DATIPJ010000639.1:0-28292 GCA_035472155.1 Kofleriaceae bacterium | reverse complement strand
GTTCGAGAAGCTGGTCGCGCTCAAGCGGATCCAGCGCGAGCTGCTCGAGACCCGGCACCGCGCGATCGAGCTGTTCCTCAACGAGGCCAAGATCGCCGGGCGGCTCACCCACCCCAACATCGTGCAGGTGCTCGACGTCGGTGAGTCCGCCGGCGCGCTGTTCCTCGCGATGGAGTACGTGCACGGCAAGGACCTGCGCAACGTGCTCAAGCGGCTGCGCAAGAACCGCGTGATCATGCCGCTCGGCGAGGCGCTCTACATCGTGCGCGAGGTCGCGCAGGCGCTGCACCACGCGTACTGGTCGGTCGACATGAGCGGGCAGCGGCTCGCGGTCGTGCATCGCGACGTGTCGCCGCACAACATCATCCTCAGCTACGACGGCTCGGTGAAGCTGCTCGACTTCGGCGTCGCGGTCTCGGCGGTGACCGAGCAGGCCGAGACGATGATCGTCGGCAAGTGGCTGTACATGTCGCCCGAGACGACGATGAACAACCAGGTCGACCATCGCTCCGACCTGTTCTCGCTCGGCGTGATCCTCTATCTGTGCTGCTCGGGCTACATGCCGTTCACCGGCTCCGAGCCGAAGGAGATCGTGCGCAAGATCCGCGCGGGCCAGTACAAGCCGCTGCAGGAGATCGTCGCGATCCCCGAGCAGCTGGCGCGGCTGGTCGCTCGCCTGCTGTCGCCGCATTCCGAGGATCGCCCCCAGGCCGGCCTCGAGGTCGCGACCCAGCTGACCGAGATCGCGCGGCAGTACGGGATCGAGAGCTCGGGGCCGAGCATCGCGGCGCTGCTCAAGCAGGTGTTCCCCGACGAGCATTCGAGCACCGCCGAGCAGAGCGCGATCGCGATGAACGACGTGGTGCGCGTGCTGGCCGAGGACGCCGACGTGCCCAAGGAGAAGTCGCCGGTCTCGGTCACGCCGGGCTCGCCGGGGGGCAAGCGGCTGTCGCCGATCGATGTCTCGGAGACCTATCGGGTGCCGGTGGGCGCGCGCCCGGTCAGCGATGAGCTGCCGCCGCTCGGCCGGCCGGTGAGCCCGGGGAGCGACGAGCTGCCGCCGTTGACCCGCCCGGGCGCGTGGCCCGGATCGGCGCCGATCCAGGTGACGCGGCGGCCGCCCGAGCCGGTGCCGAACCTGCGCGACTGGAGCTTCGTGAAGATCGCGATCGTGGCGCTGATCGTCATCGTGCTGGCGCTCGTCGTCTATCGCAACTGGTCGTGACCCGGCGGATCGTCGCGACCTCGCCCGATGCCGCGCTCGCCGAGCGGCTCGCGGCCGCGCTCGTCGGGGTCGGCGAGGTCCTCGCGAGCGCAGGGGCCGATGCGGGCGGCGCGATCGGCGAGGCGGCGCTGTGGGTGGTCGACACCGGTGACGCTGCGGGCGCGCCGCTGCCCGGGCGCGGGCCGGTGATCGCCGTCGTGCGCAGCGGCGATCTCGGCGCGATCGTCGAGCGGATGCGGGCATCGGACCGGATCGCCGGCATCGTGGTCGCCGAGGACCTCGATCTCTCCTGGGATCCGCGCCAGCTCGCGGCGATGGCCGCCCGGATCGTCGACGACGAGGTGCTCGGGCTCGAGCGCCTGCTGGCCCCGGGCGCCGAGATCCACACGCGCGCGGTGGCCGACCATGCAGGCAAGATGCGCTGCCTGGCGCGGCTGGCGGCGGTGCTCGATGCGCTGGGCGTGGCGCGCCGCTACCGCGAGCCGATCGAGCAGTGCGTCGACGAGATGGTGATGAATGCGCTCTATGACGCGCCCCGCGACGCCGAGGGCAAGCGGCTGTTCGCCGGGACCTCGGTGCGCGAGCGGATCGGGCTTCGCACCCAGCACCGCGCGATCGTGCGCTACGCCCACGACGGGCGGCGGCTCGCGGTCTCGGTGCGCGACGCGTTCGGCGCGCTCGAGCGCGACACCGTGCTGGCCGCGCTGCACAAGTGCCTGCACGCCAGCCAGCCGGTCGAGAGCCGCGTCGAGGGCGCGGGGCTCGGGCTCTACCTGATGCTCAACGCGTCGACCGCGGTGCAGTTCTGCGTCGTCCCGGGCATCGCGACCGAGGTGATCTGCCTGTTCGATGTCGCGGCGCCGCGGCTCGCCCTCGCCGAGCTCGGCTTCTTCGTGCAGCGCGAGCCACGGGGGATGCGGGCCAGCAGCCCCGCGCGGCGTCGGCGCGTGCGCCGCCCGGGGCGGATCGCGGCGGCCGTCGGGCTCGGCGCGGCGCTCGCCGGCGGGGTGCTCGCCGCCATGCCGCGCGCGTCGACGCCGGTCGCCGTCGTCGAGATCGATTCGCAGCCGACCGGCGCCGAGGTCGAGGTCAACGGCGCGCCGGCCGGCACCGCGCCGCTGACGCTGACCACGATCGCGCCCGCGTCGACGGTCGCGATCGTGCTGCGGCGGACCGGCTATCGCCCGGCCCGCGTCGAGCTCCGCGCGCCCGCGGCGGGCAGCTCGGCGCGCGTGGTCCAGCCGCTCGAGCGCTCCGACGAGCTGGTGCGCGTGCGCTTCGTGTCGACGCCGCCGGGCGCCGAGGTCACCCGCACCGGCCAGCCGCCGGGCGCCGATCGCACGTACACGCCGGCCGAGCTGTTCGTCGACGCGGGGCAGGTCCAGCGCTTCACCCTGACCATGCCCGGGCGCGTACCGCTCGTGATCGAGCCGTTCACGCCCACCCGCGGCGAGCGCGACCTCGAGAAGGGCGGGGCGCTGACCGCGGGCGCGCCGCTGCGCATCGAGGCCACGCTCGACGGCACGGTGACGGTGGCCGGGGCACCGCATTGCCAGGGCGTGGCGCTGCCCGCCGAGTGCTTGCTCGCGCCGGGCAGCCACGCGATCGAGTACACCGGCCCCGATGGCACGCGCATTCACCGCACGGTGGCGCTCTCCGAGCAGGGCCACCTCGAGCGGCTCGAGCTCGGCCGCGTCGTCGCTGCGCCCGGGGAGCACCTGCCCGACGGCGCCGCGAGCCGCGTGCTCGAGGCCGGCACGCACACGCTCACCGTCTCGGGCCCGCGCGGCAACCACCGCGTGGTCGTCACGGTCCGCCCCGGCGCCACGGTGACGGCCGCCGCGGAATGATCTGCGCTACGGGCAGCTCGGGTGCGGCGGCGGCGCCGTGCTCGGGCAATCGGAGCCGATCACGTAGTCGCGTCCGCACTGGCAGGTGCACAGCGGCGTGTTGGCGGGGCAGACCGGCACGACCGTGATCTCGGCCTGTCCCTTCTTGCCGTCGCCGTCCTCGAGGATCACCTGCACCTTGTACGGCGCGTCGTGCAGGTCGCGCTCGGCGGTCAGCTGCGGGCACACCGGGAGGTTTCCAAACGTGGTCACCGACGACACGCCCCAGCCGTCGCTGCCGACCTCGAGCTTGGTCGGCCGCTGATCGACCTGGAGGAGCTGATCGTTGCACGCGTCGATCAGCACCGTCTTGAGCGTGAGCCGGCAGCCGTCGATGTTGCGGGCCTTGGCGCCCAGCAGCACGATCCAGCCGCCCTGCGGAGGTGCCAGGAGCGGCACCTGCGCCATCGACTCGGTCTTGATCATCGCGTTCTGCCGGTCGAGATGCATGATCTCGACCTCGGGAGCCGCGGACATATCGCCGATCGGACAGCGCTCGGCCTCCCGCGCGTCCGGCGTCGACTCGCCGCCGCACGCGGACGCGGCGAGCACGCCGGCCATGGCCAGTCGTCGCCAGGATCCCATGACGTGGTTCACAGACAGAAGATGTCCGACTCCACCTTCGGATAGTAATACAGGAACACATTGCAGTGCTCGCCGACATCGGTATTGCCGCCGAACGTGTAGCAGCAATCGCCCTGCTTCAGCGGATCCTTGGCATTGACATCGTCGCAGGTGAACTCGGTGGGCGCGTGCCACTGGTACTCGCAATCCCACCAGATGCCGGAGTTCGCCGGCTCGGCCACCGCCAGGTCGGTCGCCATCGGCGGATCGTTCCAGTCCAGACTCTGATAGAACATCTTGTCGGGCGACGGGTGGTCGGCTGATTGGCCATCCCACGCCGAGATCGAGAAGCTCGCTCCGCGCTTGTGGAAGTGACCGTTGGCCGCGGCGATGGTGACCGCGCCCGGGAACCGGCACGTGCCCGCGTACGTGACGTGCGGCTGGCTCGCGCAGATCCGTATGTTCTGCTGGGTCGCGAACAGCGAGCCGAGCTCGATGGGCGCCTCCGCCTTCTGCCGGCGGTAGAAGTTGATGCCGACGCGTGCGCCGTACTTGGTGGCCTGGTCCCCGACGTTGACGTAGTGGGTCTGCAGCATCAGCATCTCGCCCGGATGCAGCCGGATCGCGACGTCGGTCGGCAGCTGCCAGTTGGTGGTGAGCTCGCCGATGTTGGCATGCTGCGAATTGGCGATCAGCGGCCAGTCGGCCCAGTTCGCGCTGCCCCAGCAGGGGTTGGACTTGAAGTCGTCGGAGCCCTCGATCACCGTCGCTGGATATTCGCCGAGCATCGTCGGCGTGCCGTAGTCCGGTTTGAGGTCGATGATGGTCTTGACCCGAAACACGTTGACGTGGTGGCTGCCCGGGTTGATGCCGGTCAGCACGCGGTCGATCCAGATATCGTCGCCGACGCCGAGGTCAGGCACGCGCACGAAGTAGCAGTTCTGGCTCTCGCGGCCGGGCGCCACCTCGAACTCAGGGACGCGCAGCGAGAAGCCCTGCTCGGCGTGCAGGTCCTCGAGCTCCCAGGGCGTGAATCCTGGCTCGTCGGAGCCACAGCCAAATTGCACACCGACCAGGAGAGCGATTGCGGAGACCTTCATGGCGATACCTCGTCGATTTCGGCGGTGCCGTAGTACGTGAGAATTCCGGCCGACGTGAGAGGCAGTGTATCAAACATGCCTCCAACGCCCCAGAGTCCACCGCTGGCATCGACCCACGCCGCGTGGAACGCGAGCTGTGTCACATCCTGCTGCACGATGCTCCAGAGGCCGTCGACCCGGTGGGCGACGACACCAGCCTCGCCAACTGCGTATGCGACGCCATTGCCTGCAGCCACGCCACGCCAGGCGACCGGCACCAGCTGCGGCTGTGCGGTCCAACCAGTTGCGGTGTGCTCGAAGATTTCGCCGACGCCGGGGCCGCCACCGACGGCGATCACGACGTCAGGCGTGGTGACGATCGAGAACAGCGACGAGCCTGTTCCGGTATCGACGCGTGTGAGCTGTGCGCCATCCCAGTGCAGCGTCACACCGCTGGCACACGAGATCCACACATCGTTGCTGCGCTGGCCGTGGACCTTGAGCACCAGGCCCGGGACACCGGCGGGCACAGCGGCGTCGGTCCAGGCGATGCCGTCGTAATGCCACACGATGCCGCGATTGTCGTCTCCTGAACCCACCGCCCACAGGTCGTCGGGCGAAGCGCCCCAGAGTCCGAATATGGTTCCGGTGCGCGGAGTCACCATGCGCTCGAACTGTGCGTTGCGATACCGCAGGATCGCTCCACCCGATCCGGTGAAGTAGACATCACCGCCATCAAAGCCGAATACCCACCACAGATCGATGCCGCGCTGGTTGCTGTCGACCCGGGTCCACGCACCACCACTTCGGTGAAGGATCGTCGGTGCGCCGGCAAGCTCGCTGCGACCGCCGACGACCCAGACGTTATCGGCCGTGGTGCCCCAGACCGAGAGCAGCGCGGCGGGTTGTTCGGAGGCGAGCAGCTTCCAGCTCGAGGAGCCGCCGCTCTCGCCACAGGCGGCGAGCCAGAGTGCCAGCCAGGGTGCGAGCAGGCGGAGCCGTCGCAGCGCACGTCCGCGCTTCATCTCGGGACTGTAGAACGAAATCTCCCGAGGAAGCACTTCGAACCAGCGTCAGGGCGCCTCCTTGTGCTCGCCGCTACAGCGCCGCAGGCGCACCGTCGCTCGGAGACCGTATTGCATACGGTCTCCGAGCCTCGATCGGCTCGCGAAGCGCTCGCCTGTACGGAGAAGACGGCTCGCATTCGCTCGCCTAGAGGATATCGTCGTTCGCGGGGTCGCCGGTCAGCTCGCCGAGCTCGCCGATCGGGTCCGCCAGGGTCGCGAGCGGCGGAATCGTCGCGATCGGCTGGTCGAGCGGCGGCTCGCGCGACTCGTCCATCAGCCGCGCGCCCTCCATCAGGAGGTGCGTGGTCGATACATTCACGCGATCGTTGCCCTCGACGAGGCACATCACGAACTCGAACTCGCCCGCGCCCCAGGTCAGGAGGTAGTAGACGCACTCGGCGTCGACGGGGTCGTCGGAGTCGTCGAGCCGCGCGTGGACGACCTTGCCATCGCGCACGAGGATCTGCGCCGACGGTCCGTTGGGCGCGCGCAGCTGGAGTAGCCCCGTCTTGCGCTCCATCTCGATGAGGATCAGCAGCGACGACAGGCCGACCTGCGCGAGGTCGCCGCGCAGCCCGGCCCCGCCGAGGTGCTCGCGGGTCTCCTGCGCCGTCGCCTGCGCGCGGCGCAGCGTCTTGGCGACGCGCAGATCGAGCTCTTCGAAGCGAAATGGCTTGGTGACATAGTCGTCGGCGCCGAGCCGGAAGCCGCGGATGCGGTCGTCCTCGGACGACAGCGCCGTGAGAAAGATCACCGGCAAGAGCGCGAGGTCGGAGTGCGACCGCAACCTGCGCACCAGCGACCAGCCGTCCATGCGAGGCATCATCACATCGGTGATCAGCAGATCGGGCGTCCGCGCGAGCGCCCGCTGCAGTGCTTCCTCACCATCGAGCGCGGTCTCGACGCTGTAGCCCCGCTTCTCGAGTACGGTCGAGACCATACGCAGGATCCATGCGTCGTCGTCCGCGACCAGGACGTGAGGGGCCATCGGGGATTTACCGTAGCGTGCCACCGCGCGTACCGGCAACGGTGCCTAACGCAGGGAGGGATCGGGTGATGTGTGCTCCGCACCGCGCACCGCCTCCTGGTGCGATCGCTCACCGTGAGTCGCGCATGCGGATCGCACCGATCCATGTGAAACTCCGCCGATGCTGCTCCGCGCGGTGGCCTGGCCGCGGTCCGCGGTCCCGGCACTCGCGATCGTGATGCCGCTGCGGTGCGGCTTCCTCGCGCCCCAGCTCCCGCGCGATACCGGGCCTTCGGCGGCGCAGCCCAAGCGGGAGGAAGCGCCCGGCCGGGTGTCGAGCGCGCCCCCACCGGCGCGGGGCCGTGCCGCATCGAGCGAGGCGATCGAGCTGCCCGAGGAGGTGGTGATGCGCGCGGTCGGGGTCGGGCAGCCTGCGTTCCTGCGCTGCTGGGCGCGCGCACAGCGGCTCGATGCCGCGACCCAGATCGCCAGCAAGGTGCGCGTGCGGCTCGAGGTCGACGCCACCGGCAAGGTCTCGTCCGTCCAGACCGACAGCGAGTCTCCGGTCCTGGCGCGCTGCGTGGGCGTCGTGGCGCGCCAGCTGGCGTTCCCGGCACCGGGGCGGCCGGCGGTGGTCGAGCTGCCGCTGATCTTTCGATAGGCGACAGGCGAAAGGACAGGCGACAGGCTCAGCGCGACGGTGCGGGCGGCGGCCCGGGGCGCTCGGCCGGCGGCTCCTCGGTGACCTCGGTCGTCGTCCAGCCGGCCTTGTCGCGCAGCGCGATGCGGCCGTCGATCAGCGCGACCGTGGCGCGCCCGGCGCGATCGACCACGACGCCGACCGCGCTGCCCTTGAGGCCGAGCGGATCGCGCGCGAGCTTGCCGCCGCGCACCGTGAGCAGCTCGAGGCCGGCGCGCCCGGCGCCGATCGCGATCAGCGCACCATCGGGCGCGACGCTCGCCACGCCGATCGCGAGCCCGTCGGGCCACGGCGTGATGCTCGGCGGTGCCCTGGATGCGGCCCTGGACGCGGTTCTGGGCGCGGTCCTGGAGGCCGTCCTGGGCGTCGCGATCGTCGCCGCCGTCACCGTCGACAGATCGAGCGCGCCGCGATCGACGATCGCCCAGCGATCGCTGACCAGGCGCATGCGCGCCGGTGCATTGAGCGCGACCAGGTTCTTGCCGTCGAACCGCAACACGCCCGCATCGGTGGTGATCACCGTGCCGCGCGCGCCGCTGCCGATCGCGACGATGCCGGCGGGCGCGAGCGCGAGCTTGGTCGGCTCGCCGCGGGTGAGCGTGTCGAGCGCGAACAGCTGCCGCCCGACGGCGGCCAGCGAGCGGGCGCCGCTGCCCAGGATCGCCTTGCCGCGCTGGACCAGCCGGATCGCCGACCAGCCATTGCTCGCCAGTCGATAGACCACGCCGTCGCCGAGCGCGACCACCGCTCCGCCTGGGGCAGCTCGCCCCGCTGCGGTCACCCGGTCGGCCGTCGCGATCGCCCGCCGGTGCACCCAGGCGCCCTTGCCGTCAGGCTCGAACACCTCACCGCCGGCGCCGATCGCGATCGCACGCCGCGCGTCCTCGGCCGGCGCGAGCGCTGCGAGCCGTGCGCCGCTCGCCGGCGGCTCTGCGCGCACCGGCCTCGCTGCGAACGCCGCGATCGCCAGTGACGCCGCGATCGCCCGGATCGCGCGCCGCTTCACTCCTTCTTGGCTTTGGTCGCCATGAAGCCGCACGCCTTGAGCTCGTCGACGGTGCCCGCCTTCATCGCGCACGCGACGGACTCCCTGCTCGAGCCGCCCTTGCAGCGCCGCACCTCGCTCTCGTTGTCGCCGTTCTTGGCGGCCGCGTCGGTGCCGAGCAGCTTCTGCATGTTGGCGATCGCCGCGCGGCAGTCTTCTGCGGCGGGCTTGTTGCAGCCGGCCGATGCGCCGATCGCCCCGAACACCCCGATCACCAGGACCGCTCGTAGGAGTCGTTTCATGACCATTCCTTGGGAGAGGATTCTACCAGCTGGCGCGCACGCTCGAGATCCTGACCGGTATCGATCTCGCGCCAGTACCCATCGATTAGCACCGGATCGAGGCGGATGCCGCTATCGATGAGCTCCTGCCACAGATCCGTCAAGTACGCGTTGCGGTAGGTCGCCGCGCGCTGGAACGGCTCGTGCTCACGGCCATCGAACCGCCGCGCCAGGCCATCGAGCGCGCGCGCCACGGTGGCGGCGCCGCGCACGCCGAGCTTGGTGAGACCGATGAACTCGCCGATCGCGTCCGCCGGCGGCAGCGCGCGCTTGCCGACCCGCGCCACCGAGCCATCGTGCATCAGGTCGGTGACCTCACCTTCGTCGAGCGGATGCTCGGTGCGCCCCTCGTAGATGTCGCGGAACTTGCGGTCGACCACGAGCCCGATCTCGGCGGGCGAGGCCGCGGCGGCGCACGCGACCGCGGGCGTGAAGATGATGTCGCTGTACGAGATCAGGCACGGCCGATCGAGGTACGCGCGCGCGCACGCGAACGAGAGCAGCACGTTGTTGGTCTGCCACGCGGTGTTGTCGACGAACGTGGCCGCGGGCACCAGCTGGCGCACGAACGCCTCGAGTGCGTCGCCGCGGTAGCCGCGGATCACGACCAGCTCCTCGACGCCGGCGGCGCGGAACGCGTCCCACACCCAGCCCAGGATCGGCTTGCGCCCGACCTGCACCATGCACTTGGGGATCTCGTCGGTGTGGCTCCCGAGGCGCTTGCCGCGCCCGGCGGCGATCAAGATCGCACGGGTGATCGTCATTGGGCCTCGGTCGGCGCCCCGGTGGGCGCCTCGCTCGGGCGGGGCCGCGGGTCAAAGCGCCCCAGGCGCAGCATGATCGCCGCGAGGCAGCGCGCCAGGTAGAGCGCGTTCACGGCCGCGTACGCCCAGAAGTAGATGTCGAGCCGATCGAACAGCGCGCAGATCCAGATGTACTGCGGGTAGTGCACCACCACGCGCGCGGCCCACTCGACGGCCCCGAGCGTGAGGCCGATCGGCCCGCGGCGCGTGCGCAGCTCGGCGGGCTGGCCGTCCTCGGTCGGCGGCTTGGCGCCGTACTCGGGGCGCCGCATGAACGAGGTCAGCGCGATGCCCGACGCGACGCAAAACAGCGCGCCGATCCCGACGAGCAGGATGCGCGCGTCGGCGCCCTCGCGCCACAGCCGCGCCGCGGTGCACGCGATGAGCAGCATCGCCTTGAGCTCGTCCATCAGGAAATCGAGCAGGTGGCCGAGCGGCGAGGCGGTACGCCGGAGCCGGGCGAGCTGGCCGTCGGCGCAGTCGAGCACGAACGAAATCTCGAGCACCAGCGCGGCGGCGATCAGCCACGCGTGACCGGGCAGGAGCGCGATCATCGCGCACGCGGCGGCGGCGAGCAGCGCCGACAGGAACGTCACCTGGTTGGGCGTGACGCGCGTGTTCCGCAGCGCATAGACGACGACCGCCGCCGGGGGCCGCGCGACCCACTCGGTGAACCAGTTGATGTCGCGCTGCTTCTTCGATGCGCGATAGATGCCGACGATTTCGGACCACATCGTCGCCGGCACCTTATCAGCTTGCGTGGCAAGCTTGCCGCATGCCGCGCCGCTGGATGACGATCGCGCTGCGGATCGCCCGGCCGGCGGTGTTGCTCTCGCTCGTGGCGGCGCCCGCGGCGGCGGCGCCCGCCGATCCCTCGATCGACCTGCTCGAGGCCGCGCTGCCGTCGGGCTGGAGCCTGCTCGCCACCGGGTCCGAGCTGGTGATTCGCCACGATCGGCCGTGCTACGTGGTCGGCGCGCACCACGAGAATGCGCCCGCGAGCCCGGCGCGCGCGGCGGTCCGCTCGGGCCCACTGGTGACGATCGAGCTGCGCTACCGGCTCGAGCCGCGCTGGACCGACGCCCAGGTCGCCGCCGCGACCGCCGTCAACGACACGCTCGCCGGCGAGCTGCGCGCGATCGCCGCGAAGTACAACGTCGACCAGATCCACCGCAGCAAGGGCCGCCCGCTGCCGGCCAACCCCGACGAGCGCGCGCGGCTCGATGCCTACGAGTCGGAGCAGGCGCGGATCACCGCGCGCATGGTGAAGCTGCCGCGCTGCGACCTCGGCCACGCGAGCCTGTTCGACGGCGACGACACCTACGCGCAGCTGCGGCTCGAGGTCGATCCGCCCGAGGTGATCGCGCAGGCCCATCGGGTCGTCGCGCTCGTCAAGCAGCATTGTTCCGAGCGCGCGGGCGCGCGGCCCTGAGTGCGCCGGCGTACGGCGCCGGGCATCGCGCCGTCGCCCGGTCCGTGACATCCTTGCCGCGGAGCACGCTCGCCATGATCCTGGATCGCACCTGGTCGTGCCGGGTCGGCCGCGCAAGGCGGCTCGCGATGCTCGCGATGCTCGCGGCCGTGGGCTGCGCCGCACCGTCGCCGCACGGGGCGCACGGGGCGCTCGTGGCATCGAGCGCGCGCCTGCCGCCGCCGGTGCCCGCCGATCCGAGCGCGCGGGGCGCGAGCTACCTCGGCCAGCTCGCGGCGCTGCTGCAGCCGCCGTGGGGCGACTTCCTCGAGGATTGCCGCCTGCGCCTGCCCGCGGACCATCCGCTCAACGCGCCCGGGCTCGCGGCGACCTTCGAGCTCGCGATCGATCGCGGCGGCAAGATCGTCGAGCGCAAGCAGATCGAGACCAGCGGCAACGGTGACTTCGACACCGCCGTGAGCGACGTGCTGGCCGATGCGTCGCCGCTGCCGGCGCCGCCCGAGGCGCTGTTGTCCGACGACGAGCGCGCCCACGTGCGCTGGCAGTTCGCGCGCGACCGGCGACAGGCCGGCCCGGCGACCGCGCGGGTCGTCTTCGTCGAGCTGCCGCTGCTCGGCGTGATCGAGGGCCTGCTCGCGCGCGGCCAGCTCGAGCGCGCGGCCCGCCGCACGTCGTCGGCGGCGGCCACCGACCCCGACCGGGGCGCGGCCGCCGAGCGCGTGATGATCGCCGCGCTGCGCGAGGCGATGGCCAGCCCCGACGGTGCGGCGCGGCGCGCGGCGATCGAGGCGTGCGGCCGGGCGCGCGTCCACGAGCTCTCGCCCTCGGTGCGCGCCGAGCTGGTCGCGACCGCCGACCCCGAGCTCCGGCTCGCCGCGATCACCGCCGTCGGCGCGCTGGTCGACCGCGCCGCGGCCCCCGCGCTGGTGTTCGCGTTGACCGAGGAGCTCGCGCAGCAGGCGCGCAGCGCGATCGCGCGGGTCAGCGCGCTGGTGGCGATCGGCCATGCGCAGGACGCCGCCGCTGCCGTGCGCGCGGTGCTCGACCGCGGCCCGAGCCCGATCGCGCTCGCCGCCCTCGGGCTGGTGCCGCTGCCCGAGCTCGAGCACCGGCTCGCAGGGTGGGCCGGCGCCGGCGACCCCACGACCCGCGCCGCGGTGTGCGCCGCGCTGCCCGCCGCCTCGCCGCGCCGCGCCGGCGCGCTGATCGTGCGCGGCCTGCGCGACGCCGACGCCACTGTGCGCGCGACCTGCACCGACGCCGCCGCCCGGACCGACCGCGCGCGCCCCGACGCGGCGATCGTGCGCCGTCTGCGCGAGCTCGTGCGCGACCGCGATCGCTCGGTGCGCGCCCGCGCGATCGCGGCGATCGGCGCGCTCGATCCGTCGCACCCGGTGCGCGCCGTCGACGATCCGGTGACCGAGGTGCGGGCCGCGTTCGCCGCCAGCGCGACCGAGGCCGAGCTGCGCATGCTGATCGTCGATCGCGCCCCCGAGGTCCGCGTGGCGGCGCTCGCGGCGCTGGGCGATCGCGCCGCCGACGTTGTGATCCACGCCGCGGTCGATCCCTCGCCGGCGGTCCGGCGCGCCGCGATCCCGCTGCTCGCCGACGTCGATGCCCTCGACCGGCTCGCGCGCGACGATTCGCCCGACGTCGCGACGGCGGCACTCGTGCGCCTGACCGAGCTGCGCGGGCGCGCGGCGCTGACCTCGCAGCTCCTCGAGCGCCTCGTCGCGGCACCCGCGGGCAGCGCCGAGCGCGCACGGATCGCACTTGCATGGTTGCTGGCCTCCTGACGGTGCGCCAGGATAGAGGCGTGCGCGTCCCCGGTCTCCTCGCGCTCGCGGCCCTCGCGGGCGGCGCCCTCGCCGGCGCCGCCGCGGCCGGCGGCGTGGCGGGCACCGCCGCGGGGCGGCCCGAAACCAGCGCGAGCCGGCGCGAGGCCAATGCGGGCCGCGTCGTGCGCGTGATCGCCCCCCGGCGCGTCGAGGTCTACGTCCCCAGCGGTCGCTTCCTCATGGGCGTCGACGAGGACGCCTCGCTGGTGGCGGTGCAGCAGTGCGAGCTCGCCTATCCCGCGGTCGCCGGCACCCACCCCACGACGGGCAAGCCGGTCGGCTTCTGCAGCGTCGACTACGAGGGCGACCTGATGCACATGCGGCCGCGCAGCGTCTACCTCGACGGCTTTGCGATCGATCGCGACGAGGTCAGCGTGGCCGACTACCGCGGGTGCGTCGCTGCGGGCGGCTGCGATCTCGACGCGCTGATCTCGGGCGACGAGCGCTACATCCACGATGACTGGCCGATCGTCAACGTCACCTGGCTCGAGGCGCAGGACTTCTGCCGCTGGCGCCACGGCCGGCTACCGACGGAAGCCGAGTGGGAGCGTGCTGCGCGCGGCGACGACCCGGAGGCGACCTGGCCGTGGGGCGGCGTCGAGCGCAGCAAGGACTTCAACCACGGCCAGCCGCGCGCCGAGGCGATGCGCGAGATCGAGCGACCGCAGCAGACCATGCTCGTGCCCGCGACCCTGCTCGGCGATCCCGACGAAACTGACGGCACCGTGCTGATCGCACCCGCGGGCAAGTACGCCTGGGGGCAGGGGCCGTACGGCACGCGCGACCAGGCTGGCAACGTCGCCGAGTGGACCGCCGACGCCTACATCCACGAGGAGAACCAGAAGGGCTACGACAACCTGCCGATGTCGAACCCCCTGCGCGAGCCCAAGCCGGGCGAGCTGACCCCGGTGCGCGTGGTGCGCGGCGGCTCGTGGCGCCAGCCGGTGTTCGTCGCGCACTCCAACCTGCGCGATCCATTCAACCGGCTGTACCAGCAGAACCTGCGCTTCTCGCACATCGGGTTTCGCTGCGCGCGCTCGGTTCGCTAGGATCGCAGGCGCTCGCCGAGGGCGCCAGGCGCTATGGCGACGACCGCGCCGCGTGTCTACGGCGCGTCGATCGGGGCATCGACCTCGGCATCGACCGCCGCGTCGATGGGCTCGGGCGGGCTGTCGGGCGTCGCATCGATGTCGGCCGTATTGTCGGTGCCTCCGATGCAGACCCTGGGCTCGGCGCTCGAGCACATCTTCGATTCGCAGTCGCTGTCGACCTGACAGCGCGCGCCGTTTCCTTGTTTGCAAGCCGATAGCAACAACAGAGCGATCGCGATCCGTAGCTTCACGTAGATACCTCTTCCAGGGGCGGGACATCGAGCCACTCGAGCTTGGTGACCTCGTACTCGCGCTTGCCCTTGGGGCTCTGCACGGTGACGGTGTCGCCGACTTCCTTGCCGATCATGGCGCGCGCCACCGGAGCCCCGATCGAGATCCGCCCACGCTTGATGTCGGCCTCATGCTCGCCGACGATCGTGTAGACGTGGGTCTCTCCGCTATCGGTGTCCTCGATGGTCACGGTGGCGCCGAATTTGACTCTCGACCCCGACAACTTGGTTGGATCGATCACCTCGGCCAGCGTGAGTTTTGCCTCGAGCTCCCGGATCCTGGCCTCGATCAGCCCCTGCTCCTCCTTGGCGGCGCTGTAGTCCGCGTTCTCGGAGAGGTCGCCGTGCCCGCGCGCGACCTCGATCGCACGGCTGTTCGCAATCCGGTCGACGTTCTTCAGCCTGTGAAGGTGAGCCTTCATGCTCGCGTGGCCCGCCGGGGTCATGGGGTACTTTTCGCTCATCACGTCCTCGCACGCGTCGTCGTATTCGTATCCCTTCCGCCCTCTCGGACGCAAGGAATGTCAACGCGTTACCTTACCTTAGAAGCAGGTATCACATACAACGGAAACCGACGAGTCGCAGCTGGAGCCGGGCTCCTTGTTTTCGGTGCATAGCGTGCCCGCCACCTCGGGGCACGAGGCGACCGGGCAGGCCATCGCGCTGCTGCAGTCGAGATCGCACCGGCATGCGTCGGCGCAGTCGACGAACGGGCAGGATGCCACGCCGGTGCAGTCGACCGTGCAGGCCCCCTTGCCGCAGTGGATGCCGCCGCAGGAGGCGGCGCCCGAGCAGCTGATCTCGCAGCCGTCGCCCTCGGCACAGTCGATCTGGCCGCACGCCCCGGCGCTGCTGCAGCGCACGTCGCACTCGAAGCCGTCGGGGCACTTCACGTTGCCGCACGGCCGGTTCGCGGTGCAGTCGATCCGGCAGGTGCGCTGGCCCATGTTGCACGAGCTGCACTCGTCGGGGCAATTGCCGTTGCTCTGACCGTCGACGCAGAACCCGTCGCTGCACACGCGGCCGTCGCGGCAGTCGCCGTTGTTCTCGCATCGGAAGTCGTCCGACAGCCGGTGTACGGCGCAGCTGGCGATCGCCAGCGCCAGCACCAGCGCGAGCGCCGAGCCGACCAGCGCGGCGATGGCGGCGTGCGGGCAGCGCGGCGCCTCGGCGGCCATCACCAGCCTCCGGGGAGCGCGAGCACCAGGCCGCCACCACCGGTGAGCGCCATGGGCGCGACGGCCACGCGGTGGCGCCGAGGGCTGCGCAGCAGGTAGTACGCAGCGAGCCCACCGGCCGCGAGCCCGACGATGACCGCGACGTCACCGGCGATCGCATAGGTCTGCGCGCGGTCCTCGAGCGACGTCAGGTCGTCGAAGTCGGAGCGGTTGCGCGTGCCGTGGTTGTCGATCTGGTCCTGCAGGCTCGCGTAGCTCGCGAGCAGGGCGAGCCCGAGCGCCAGGGAGACCCCGCCGCCGGCGGCGAGTGCGATCCCCACGTTGCGGTCGCGATGGTTCTCGGCGGGCGGCGGCATGAACGGCACTGGCGCCTCTCCGGGCCCTCCCGCGGGTGCAGACACGGATGCCGCGCTCCCAGACGCCGCCGCCGATGGCGCCACCGCCGATGGTGTCGCTCCGCGAGACTCCGCCCGGGGAGAAGTGGCCACCGACGACGCCGCAGGCGATGACCCCGCCGGCGATGACCCCGCAGGCGATGATCCCGCAGGCGATGATCCCGCCGGCGATGACCCCGCCGGCGATGACCCCGCTGGCGGTGACCCCGCTGGCGGCGGCCCCGCTGGCGGTGATCCCGCCGCGCCGAAGATCGGCGCGAGTCGCGCATCCACGCGATCGGCGGGCTCGCCGGCGGTGATCGTCGTCGAGACCTCGCGTGCGGCGGTGCCACGAGCTGCGCGCCGCACGACGAGGCGGGTCTGTCCGCCGTCCTTCGTCGCGGTCCCCCACACCAGCTCGTCGACGCCAAGCGTCGCCATCACGTCATCGCTGCAGCGCGGCGTGCGCGGATCGCAGCCGACCGCCAGCGACGTATCCGCGAACGTGGCCTCCGCGGTCCCGACCTGGCCATCGAGCCCCTTCGCGAGCCGCACGACATGCGCCGTGAGCCGCGAGCGCGTCGCGCCATCGGCGTTGCCGTCGAGCGGCAGCACGAGCACCTTGTGCGGCGCCGCCTCGACCGGCGCGGCCAGCATCACGGCCAATGCCAGACCGACGAGCCCTCTCACGGCGATTCGAGCCTCGCGCGAACCTCTCCAGCGTCCGAAGCATCCGGCGCGAGCTGCAGATACTTCTGGTAGGCGATCCGCGCGGCGTTCTTGTCGCCGAGCCGCTCGTAGACCAGGCCGACGCCTCGCCACGCCGCCGCGTACTTCGGATTCGCCTGCAGCGCGCGACGATACTGCGCGAGCGCGCCCTTGCTATCGCCGTGCACCCACGCCTGCAGCCCGCTCTTGAACGCCTCGTCTGGGTCGACCTTTTCGACGCGATCGGCCTTGTCGGTCGGCCGCGGCATCTGCGTGGTACGCGCGGCCGGTCGCGCCGGCGTCGACCTCGCCGGTCGCACCGTCTGCGCTCGCGTCGCGGGAGGATCGGACGCAGGGTGCGCCGCGGTCGCCCGGTCGGCCGCGGGCTGGGTCGTCGTCGGTGAAGCACCCGCGGACGTGGTCGTCGACGACGGAGTCGCGGTGGGCTCGGTCGTGGTTGGTGAAACGGCAGCGGGCTGGGTCGTCGACGCTGGAGGCGCGGCGGGCTCGGTCGTCTGGCCGGTCGCGGGGACGACTCTGGGAACCTCGCTCGACGGAGGCGCCGCGATCTCTGCCGAGGTGGCGGGCTCTGCCGTCGCGGCGCCGCGGATCTCGGCCGGCGGCCAGCGCTCGGGGGCGCTGCGCGCGCTGATCACGATCATGCTGGTGACGACGACGACCGCGAGGATGGCCCAGGCGCCGATCGCGTAGACGATCCAGCGCCGGTTGCGCGCGCCGACCGGTTCCTCGATGTCGGTGAGCTCGTCGGTCGGGGCGAGCGCTTCGCCGGCGGACGGCTCGGAGGGGTCCGCGTCGGCGCGCGTCGCGAGGTGCGCGGCGCCCAGCATGGCGGGCTCGCTGGCGCGCGGTGCGCGGAACGCGGCGGCGACGAGGTCGGGGCTCGCGCGGCCCTGGCTCGAGACCTCCTGCAGGAGCTTCTTGCGCGCCGCGATCGAGTCGGCGAACGCGAGCTGCATGTAGCGCGCGATGGCGTCGTTCTTGGCCGCGTAGTTGTGCTTGCGCAGCACCTCTTCGAGCTCGCGCGCCATCGCCTTGGCCGTCGGGTAGCGCTGGGCTGGATCGCGGGCGAGCGACCGGCGCGCGATGCGGTCGAAGTCGGCGGGCACGTCGCCGTTGATCCGCGACGGCGCCGGGATGTCGGCCTGCAGGACTTCTTTCATGGTGTCGAAGTCGTTGCCGCCGTTGAACAGCCGACGAAGCGTGAGCGCCTCCCACAGCACGCAGCCGAGCGACCAGATGTCGCTGCGTCGATCGCCCGGGCCGCCGCGCAGCTTCTCGGGCGCCATGTAGCCGAACTTGCCGCCCAGCTTGGTGCGCGCGACGGCCGATTGGCTCGCCTTGGCGACGCCGAAGTCGACGAGCTTCACCTGCCCGCTGTAGAGCACGACGATGTTGCCGAGCGAGATATCGTGGTGGACCAGCTCGATCGGATCGCCGGCCATGGAGCGCAGCTCGTGTGCGGCGTCGAGGCCCTCGGCGGTATCGGCGATCACGCGCGCGGTCGACAGCACGTCGAGCCGCTGGCCCTCGCGTCCCGCGCGCGCCACCGCGAGCAACGGCTCGCCCTCGAGGTACTCCATCGCGATGAAGTACCGGCCATTGGCCTCGCCGAGATCGTAGATGTCCACGACGTTGGGGTGTTTGACCAGCGCCGCGATCCGGGCCTCCTCCAGCAGCATGTCGACGAACGATTTCTGGCTTGCGAGATTCTCGTGGATGAGCTTGACCACCACGAGCTTCTCGAAACCGGCCGGTCCGCGCTGAAGGGCGAGCTGAACCTCTGCCATCCCACCTTGTCCGATTCGGCTGATCAGCTCGTACCGCCCGAGTGTGGGCGGCCGCGGGCCAGACTCGCCCTGGGCAATCACCTAATCAGTGTAACGCAATGACTTGTTTCCCGAGCATCTGCCGCAACAAACGTTGATATCTGCACATGGCCAGCGGCTCGACGCGCCAGGCCATTTCGGTCGGGGTGCCTCATCCTGCGGCAGGATTCGAGACATCGCGAAACGACCGGCGGAGAGCGAAGAATTCGGATGTGCCAAACGGCACACAACCGATCTCACAGCGAGTGCGCAAACGCTGCGGGGATCGTCACGAGTGTGCGTATGCGCTCTAACGGCCCACGCACGCGGCATCCGCGAATCGCCGCGGCGGGTTGTGTATATTTCACTGTGGATGGAGGACGATGGGACGTCGCTGGTCAAACGGCTACGCGACGGACTACGTCTCGTATCGACCGTCGTACAAGCATTTGCCGAATCGACGACCGACTACCGTCGCCTGCTCGACACCATCGCACGCCATGTCGCCGATGCCATTCCCGATACGTGCATCGTACTGCTGCGATCGGGAGACAGCTTGACAGTCGTCGCGATGCACGACGGCTCGCCGCGCGCGGGGATCAGTGTGCACGACGTGCTCAATCGCCCGGTCCCGTTGCGCGACACCCCGCTGTCCGCGGAGGTCCTCGCGAACGGGCCGATCCTGATGCCGCAGCTCGACCTCGAGGCGCTCGGTCGCCGGATGGCTCCGTCGGCGATCGAGCAGTTCCGGACGGCCGGGACGAGCGGCATGCTGATCGTGCCGCTGCTTACCGGTCGCGAGCAGATCGGCGTGCTGTGGCTGCTCCGCCACGGCACGGCGCGCCCGCCGTTCGACGAGCTCGACCTCGAGATCGTGAAGGACCTCGCCAATCACGCCGCGCTCGCGATCAGCAACGCGCGCCTGTTCCAGGAGCTCGAGCGCAGCGAGCAGCTGCGCGCCGCCGAGGAGCGCGCGGCCCGCGCGTCGGGCCTGCTCGACGCGATCATCGAGAACATTCCCGACATGGTGTTCGTCAAGGATGCCGAGCGCCTGGCGTTCGTGCGCCTCAACCGCGCGGCCGAGGAGCTGATCGGCTCGCCGCGCGAGGACCTGATCGGCAAGACCGACTTCGACTTCTTTCCCGAGAGCGAGGCCAAGTTCTTCGTCGCCAAGGATCGCGAGACCCTGGCGTCGGCCGCGCTGGTCGATATTCCCGAGGAGCCGATCCACACGCCGCGCGGCGAGCGCTGGCTGCACACCAAGAAAGTCGCGCTGCGCGACGCCAGCGGCAAGCCGACGCACCTGCTCGGCATCTCGCACGACATCACCGAGCGCCGCCAGACGATCGCCGAGCTGTCGGCCGCCAAGCTCTCGGCCGACGCGGCCAACCGCGAGCTCGAGTCGTTCAGCTACTCGGTCGCCCACGACCTGCGCAGCCCGCTGCGCGCGATCGATGGCTTCAGCCAGGCGCTGCTCGAGGACTACGGCGAGCGGCTCGACGTCGAGGGCCTGCGCTACCTGCGGCGCGTCCGCGAGGCCGCGCAGCGGATGGCCGAGCTGATCGACGATCTGCTCACGCTCTCGCGCGTCACCCGCAGCGAGCTCAAGCGCGAGCGCGTCGATCTGAGCGCGCTGGCCCGCACGGTGCTCGCGGGCTTCCAGCGCCTCGAGCCCGAGCGCGACGTCGAGATCGTGATCGAGCCCGGCCTCATCGCCGAGGCCGACCGCCAGCTCGCCGCGATCGCGCTCGACAACCTGCTTGGCAATGCATGGAAGTTCACGTCGAAGCGCCCGCGCGCGCGGATCGAGATCGGCGCCACGGCAGAGGACGGCGAGGTCGCCTACTTCGTGCGCGACAACGGGGCCGGGTTCGACATGACCTACGGCGACAAGCTGTTCGGCGTGTTCCAGCGCCTGCATCCCGAGACGGACTTCCCCGGCACCGGGGTGGGCCTCGCGACCGTCGCCCGGATCACCGCGCGCCACCGCGGCAGGATCTGGGCGCGTGGCATGCCCGACGAAGGGGCGACCTTTTACTTCACGCTGATGGAGTCCCATGCTTGACCGAGTGATCGTCCTCGTCGAGGACAACGCGAACGACGAAGAGCTGACGCTGCGCGCGTTTCGCAAGGCCAACATCGTCAACCGCGTGGTGGTCGTTCGCGATGGCGCCGAGGCGCTCGACTACTTCTTCGCGCGCGGGCCGCACGCCAACCGCTCGCCCAACGAGATCGCGCAGGTGGTGCTGCTCGATCTCAAGCTGCCCAAGATCGACGGCCTCGACGTCCTGCGCGCGCTGCGCGCCGACGAGCGCACGCGGTTGATCCCGATCGTCGTCCTGACCTCGTCGGCCGAGGAGCAGGATCTGGTGCGCAGCTACGGCCTGGGCGCCAACAGCTACGTGCGCAAGCCGGTCGACTTCACGCAGTTCGTCGAGGCGGTACGCCAGCTCGGGCTGTACTGGCTTGTCATCAACCAGGCCGCCCGCTGACCGCGCAAACCGCTTACATCCAGCGCGTGCGCCGCTTGCGGTGGCCGGCGTCGCGGTAGCTGCGGCGGTGGCCGGCCTCGCCGACGCCGAGATAGAACTGCTGCACGTCGGGGTTGCCGGAGAGCTCGGCGGCGCTGCCGGCGAGCGCGATGCGGCCCGATTCGAGGACGTAGCCGCGCCCGGCGATCGCGAGCGCGCGGCGGGCGTTTTGCTCGACGAGCAGCACCGCCTGGCCGAGCTCGGCGTGCAGGCGCGCGATGATCGCGAACACCTCGTCGACCAGCTGCGGCGCGAGCCCGAGGGACGGCTCGTCGAGCAGCAGCAGGCGAGGGCGGGCCATCAGCGCGCGGCCGATCGCCAGCATCTGCTGCTCGCCGCCCGACAGGTACCCCGCGACGCGCCCGCGCAGGTCGGCGAGCCGCGGCAGGAGTGCGTACACGCGCTCGAAGTCGGCGGGCGCGACCCGCTGCGCGTAGCCGCCCGCAACCAGGTTCTCGTGCACCGTGAGGTGCTCGAACACGCGCCGGCCCTCCATCACCAGCGAGACGCCGCGCCGTACGCGCTGGTCGGCGGGAAGGCTCTTGATGTCGCTGCCGTCGAGCCGCACGCGCCCGCGCACGATCTCGCCGCGCTCGGACGGCAGAAGGCCGGCGATCGCCTTGAGCGCGGTCGACTTGCCTGCGCCGTTGGGCCCGAGCAGCGCGACGATCTCGCCCGCGCCCACCGCGAGCGAGAGCCCGTGCAGCACGAGGAACGCGCCGTCGTAGACGACCTCGACGTCGGTGAGCTCGAGCACGTTACTTTTTCGGCGTCACCGCGGCCGCGACCTCGACGATCTTGCCGCCATCGACCTTGTAGACGCCGGCCGCCATCGCGCCGCGGTGGCTATCGGCCGAGAACTTCACCGGGCCGATCACGCCGCCGGTGTCGACCGCGTCCATGGTCTCGAGCGCCGCGCGCAGGTTGGGCCCGGTCAGCGGCTTGCCGTCGCCGAGCACCTTCTCCATGCCCTTGGCCATCACGTGCATCGTGTACCAGCCCTGCACGAAGTGCAGGCCCTTGGCCTCGAGATCGAAGCCTTTGGCCTTGCCGTACGCGCGCACCGCCTCGTGCCCGGGCTTGCCGACGGTCGGCGGCGTGAACGGCTGCACCATCCAGTGGCCCTCGGCGGCCGGTCCGGCGAGCTTGATGAACAGCTCGTCGGCGCACCAGTTGAGACAGACGATCTTCATGTCGAGCTTCTGGGCCGCGATGTCGCGCGCGACGGTCGCCGCCGGGCTCGAGATGTTCTGGATCACGATGAACTTGGCGCCCTGGTCCTTGGCCTGCTGGAGCAGCCCCACGTGGTCGGTGGCGCCGCCCTTCATCGCGTAGTCCTTGTACCCGAGCTTGTAGCCGCGGTCCTTGATCCACTGCGCGCCGTCGGCGACGGGCGCCATGCCGAACGGTGAGTCGTGGTGGAACACGGCGACCTGCGCGCCCGGATCGGCGGCGGCGATCTGATCGAGCGCGATTCGCATCTGATCGGAGTAGGTCGGCGCGACGACGAAGTTGTACGGCGACTGCTTGGGATCGGTCAGCGGCTCGGCGTACGACGCCGACATGAACGGCAGCTCGTCGCCCTTGACCTTGCCGCGCAGCGCCTCGGAGTCGCCGGTGCCCCAGCCCTGGATCGCGACCGCGCCGGCCTGGACGTACTTCTTGTACTTCTCCTCGGCGTTGGGGACCTTGTACGCATAGTCCTCGCTGAGCGCGTTGATCTTCTTCCCCTGGATGCCGCCCTGGCTGTTGAGGTTGTCGATATAAGCCAGCATGCCTTCGTTGTAGGGTTTGCCGACGTCTGCGGTGGCGCCGGTGAGATCGGCGAGGATGCCGAGCACGATGTCTCCCGCGGCGGCGGCGGCGGGCTTGGCCTCGGCCGATGGCTTGGCCTCGCCCGCGGGCGGCTTGTCGGCTTGCTTGCAGGCGCCTGCGAGGAGCAGGACAGCGCTGATCGCAAGCCACGGCTTTGCCGGGGCGCGCAGCACTCCCGGAGGGAGTGCGGAGTCGATCGAATACAGGGTTCGCGTCATACAGTTCTCCTTCAGTAACGAAATGGCCAGTTGCCAAAGCGGTCCTTGACTCGGACCCACAGGCGGTCGAGTCCTCGGGGCTCGAACAAGAGAAACACCATGATGACCACGCCGCCGGCCGCGGCCTGCAGGGCAGGAAGCTGATCGGCGAGGAACGGCGCGCGGTCCTTGACGGCGTCGGCGAGCGCCGAGAGCAGCGGCGGCAGCAGCATGAAGAACGCGGCGCCCAGCACCGAGCCGCCGATGCTGCCGAGGCCGCCAACGATGATCATGCCGACATAGAGGACCGAGACGTCGAGCGTGTAGCGCTCCCAGGTCACGATCTCGGTGTAGTGGGCGGTCAGCGCGCCCGCGAGGCCGACGTAGCCGCTCGACAGCGCGAACGCAGTGAGCTTGGCGCGCGTGAGGTCAACGCCGACCGCCTGCGCGGCCACCTCCTGATCGCGCACCGCCATGAACGAGCGGCCGAGCGCGGTGCGGAACAGGTTGCGCGCGGCGATCGCGCCGAGCGCGGCGGCGCCGAGGATGACCCAGTACCAGGTGCGCTCGAACGCGGCGTGCTGCACGCGCCAGCCGCCGAGGCCGAGCGGCGGTGCCTCGAGGTAACCGCGCCCGTCGGTGAGCCAGCGCCAGCGCCGGATCGTGAACTCGATGATCTCCTGGCCGGCGAGGGTGGCGATCGCAAGGTAGAGGCCGCGCAGGCGCAGCGCGGGCAGCCCGACGATCGCGCCGGCCGCGGCCGTCGTGAGCACGGCGCCGGCGATCGCGAGCGGCAGCGGCAGGCCGGCGCGCCCCGCGAGCAGCGCCGAGGTGAACGCGCCGACCGCGAGGAAGCCGCCCTGGCCGAGCGAGAGCTGCCCCGTGAAGCCGACGAGGATATTGAGGCCGATCGCGCCGATCGCGGCGATGCCGATCGTGTTCGCGACCGCGAGCCAGTAGTTGTTGAGCGCGAACGGCAGCGCTGCGAGCACCGCGAGCAGGAGCGCGAGGCGCACGTGCTCGCCGCGGGTATGGCGCAGCCGCAGCTCGGCGGCATACGAGGTGTGATGGAGGCCGGTCGGCCGCATCACACACGCTCGATCCGCGGCTGGCCGAACAGGCCGTAGGGCCGCACGAGGAGGATGATCACCAGCACGATGTAGGGCGCGACCTGCGACGCGCCGGGCGACAGCGCGTCGGCGTACTGGCTGACCAGGCCGATCACGAAGCCGCCGACGATCGTCCCGGGCACCGAGTCGAGCCCGCCGAGGATGACGACCGGGAACACGATCAGGCCGAAACCGGCGAGGTTCTGGCTGACCTCGGCGATGTCGCCGATCAGGACGCCGCCGGCCACCGCGCTCGCCGCGGCCATCGCCCACGCCAGCGCCGAGATCCGCGCGACCGAGATGCCCTGGGCGAGCGCCGCCTGGGCGTCGTCGGCGACGGCGCGCATCGCCACGCCGTGGCGCGACCACCGGAAGAACGCCGCGAACGCCGCGAGCACGCCGCCCGCGATCGCGAGCGCGAGCAGGCGATCGATCGGGACCGTGGCGCCGAGGATCGACACCGAGCCGCGCGGCAGGAGCTTGGACATCTCGCGCGGCGTGGTGCCGTACGCGATCTGGACCGCCGCCTTGAGCACCGCGGACAGCCCGATCGTCATCATGATGACCGCGATCGGGTCCTGGCCGATCAGCGGGCGCAGCAGCACGCGCTCGATCGCGATGGCGAGGGCGGCCACGACGGCGACGGCGACGACGACCGCGAGCACCGCCGGCAGCTGCAGCAGCACGAACGCCGAGTAGAACGCGTAGGCGCCGATCAGCAGCAGCTCGCCCTGCGCGAAGTTGATGACGTTGGTCGCCTTGTAGATGAGGACGAAGCCGAGCGCCGCGAGCGCGAGGATCGCGCCATTGGCGAGCCCGTAGATCGTGAGCTGGATGAATTGCGTCATCGCGCGGCGGCCTCGACTGCGACGAGCTCGACGCCGATCGCGCGGAAGAACTGCGCGACCTCGGGCGGCGGGGCGCCGGTGGCATAGCCGCGCTGCGCGCGCGACAGGCCCAGGTGATCGCGCACGGCGCCCAGCGCCAGCGCGTCGGCGATGCGATGCGCGGCGACGAGGCGCGGCCCGGGCGACGCGCCGCGCGCGCGATGCTCGGCGACCGCCGCGCCGACCCCGAGCGCCCATGCGAGCGTGCGCCGCCCGAGCCAGCCGGCGTCGGAGGTCCGGCGCTGCACCGTGGCGCGCAGATGCTCCCACAGGCGCGGCGGGCCGAGCACGAGGTCGGGTCCGATCTCGCGGAGGTCGGCGTGCGTGGTCGCGGCGTCCTCGGGGAACGCGACGGTCGTGCCGTGCACGAGCGCGTATGCGATCGAGGTCATCTGCTCGCCGATCCACGCCAGCGGCATCGCGGCGACCAGCGCGACCTCGCGCCCATCGGCGGCGCGGTCGACCGGCTCCAGCTGGGCCGCGAGCGCGAACAGCTGGCCGTGGGTGAGGGGCAGGGGCCCGCGATCGAGCGTGTCGGGCTCGCACAGGACGGCGAGGTCGTCAGCGCGGCCGGCGGCGATCTCGCCGTCGAGCCAGCCCGGGCGCGCGGCGGCGTCCAGGCGGCCCGCCGCGACGAGGTCACTCCACGCGGTGAGCCGGCCGGTCGCGTCCTCGCCCGTTCGGCGGGTCGCGTGGTCGAGGGCCGTGCTCCACGACACCACGCGCGGCGGCGCCGCGAGCCGGCCCGCGATCCGCGCGAGCTGGTCCACCGTGGCCTCGTCGCCGACCACCGCGACCCGGGCCTCGCCGAGATCGAGCGCGCGCAGCACGGCGTCGTCTGCGCTCGCCGGATCGATGCCGACCACCGCCGCACCCAGGCAATGCGCCGCCAGCTCGGCGATCCACCACGCCGGTCCGTTGTCCGCGATCACCGCGACGCGATCGCCGCGGCCGACGCCCAGCGTGCCGAGCCCGCTCGCCGCCTCGCGCACGTGCGCCGCGTGCTCGGCCCAGGCGATCGGGTGCCAGATCCCGTGGCGCTTCTCGAGCGTCGCGATCGCGCGCGGCCGCTCGGCGGCGAGGGCGAGCAACCGGCGCGCCGTGGTCGGCCCGCTCGCCGCGCTCACGCCACCTCCGTCCCCAGGTACGCGTCGATGACCCGCGGATCGCTGCGGACCTCTTCCGGCGTGCCGTCGGCGATCCGCCGTCCGAAGTCGAGCACGGTCACCCGGTGCGAGATGTCCATGACGACCTCCATGTCGTGCTCGATCAGCACCACGGTGAGGCCGGCGCGCTCGTTGACCTCGAGGATGTAGCGCGCCATGTCGTCCTTCTCGTCGGCGTTCATCCCGGCCATCGGCTCGTCGAGCAGGATGATCGCGGGCTGCATGCACAGCGCGCGGCCGAGCTCGACCCGCTTGGCGATGCCGTACGCGAGCGTGCCGACCTGCTGGTGCCGCACCGCCACAAGCCCGAGCAGCTCGATCACGGCCTCGACCGGCGCGCGATGTGCGATCTCCTGCCGGCGCGCCGGTCCGAACCAGGCGAGCGCGGGCAGGAGCGACAGGCTCATCCGCGTGTGGCGGCCGAGCATCAGGTTCTCGAGCACCGTCAGGTGGCGGAACAGCTCGATGTTCTGGAACGAGCGCGCCACGCCGAGCCGCGCGATCTCGTGCGGCTTCTTGCCGAGGAGCTCGACGGTCTCCGACCCGCGATGCAGCGCGATCCGACCGCGCTGCGGGCGGTACAGGCCCGACACGCAGTTGAGCAGGCTCGACTTGCCGGCGCCGTTGGGCCCGATCACCGCGTGGATCGCGCCCTGGCTCACCGTGACGCTCACGCCGTCGAGCGCGCGGATGCCGCCGAACGCGAGCCCGATGTCGGCGAGCTCGAGCAGCGGCTCACCGCGGGCGAGCGTGCTGCCATGGATCGGGAATGACGGCTCGCGGCGGATCACAGGGCCTCCAGCGACGTCCAACCGTCGCTTCCGCGCATCCTAACAGCACGTCGGCCGCCCTCGACGAGATAGCCGCGCGCCGATCGGTGCCGCGGCGCCGATCGGTGGCCCGGTGGCAGACTGCGTCGCGGCCGCCATTCGCCGCACGCGCCCGCGCATCGTTCCGGGCCGGGGTCCAAACGCGTATCGTGCGCCGGTGCGTACCCTCGCCACCGTCTTCCTCCTCGCGCTCGCCGCCGCGTGCGGTGCATCGTCCTCGCCGGCCTCCTCGGCCAGCGCATCCACCGCGTCAGCTCCGGCGGCTCCGTCGGCTCCGTCGGCCCGGCCGACCTTCGAGCCGACCTCATTCGGCGTCGAGATCGCGGGCACCGGCCGGCCGGTCATCCTGATCCCGGGTCTCGGCTGCCCGGCCTCGATCTGGAAGGAGACCATCGCGCACCTCGCGGCCAGCGCGCAGACCCACGTGTTGACCCTCTCGGGCTTCGCGGGTCGGCCGCCGATCGACCAGCCGCTGGTCGCCACCGCGCGCGTCGAGCTGGCGGCCTACATCCGCGATCGCCATCTCGATCACCCGGTCCTGATCGGCCACAGCCTGGGGGGATTTCTCGCCTACTGGATCGCTGCCTCGGAGCCCGACCTGGTCGGCCCGGTGGTCGCCGTCGACGCGCCCCCCTCGATCGGCGCCTTCCCCGGGGCGATCGAGCAGGGCGCCAGGATGCGCGATACCTGGAAAAAGATGTCTCGCGACGAGTTCGCCAAGGCGACCCGCGAGTTCTTTGGCACGATGGCCAATGATCCAAAGCAGCTCGAGCCACTGCTGACCGAGATTCTGAGGTCCGACCAGCGCACCATGGCCGATGCGTTTTACGAGCTGTTCTCTACGGATATCCGGTCTGACCTACCCAAGATCAAGGCGCCTGTCCTCGCGATCCTCGCCGATGGCCCCTATCAGAAATACATCGGCGAGCAGCTCGCACCCGTCCCGCACCACGTGGTGGTGACGATTCCGCATACGAAGCACATTGTCATGTACGACGATCCGGTCGGTTTCTTCCGGGCGCTCGATACGTTTTTGGCCGGTCGATAGATTTCTCCGGTGATCGCCAGTCGGCGCTTCGATTGGCCCTTTCGCCGAGACAGCGAATCGGCCTAAGATGAAGCGCTATGGCGAAGGTGAAGCGTTCTGGCAAGGGGTCTGCGGGACGGAAGCGGAAGGGGAGGGCGAAGGCGGAGCCCGCCGCATCGATGACGGTGGTCGCCTCGGTGACCAGGACCGTGACGGTGGTATCGACCGGCCCGGCGAGCGCCGGCGCGATGCCGTTGGCATTCGCCGCCGAGAGCGTCACCGCCGGGAGCGTCACCGCCGACAGCCTCGCGACGCACGAGACCTTCACGGCGACCAGCGTCGCGGTCGCGGCCGGCCTCGCAGCGCCTGCCAC
>DATIPJ010000638.1:0-13171 GCA_035472155.1 Kofleriaceae bacterium | reverse complement strand
CGCCGGTCGCGCTCACGCTCGCCGACGGAAGCCACACGTTCCGCGCGCGCGCCAAGGACCCCGCGAGTGTGGTCGATCCATCGCCGGCGACGCGGACCTGGACCGTCGACACCGTGCCGCCCGTCGTGACCGTGACCGACGTTGCCACGCCCGCCCGCGACAGCACCCCGGACGTGACGTTCACGGTGACCGGCGGCGCGACGCAGATCCAGTGCAGGGTCGACGGCGGCGCGTTTGGCGACTGCACCTCGCCGTTCACGCCGGCCGCGCTCGCCGACGGCGCTCACACCGTCACCGTGCGCGCGACCGACGCGGCCGGCAACCCGGGCACCGACGCGACGACGTTCACCGTCGACACCGTGCCCCCGGTCGTCACCGTCGCCGCGGTCGCATCGCCGACCAGCGATCGCACGCCCAGCGTGTCGTTCACCGTCACCGGCGGCGCGACGTCGATCCAGTGCCAGGTCGATGGCGGACCCCTCGCCACCTGCATCTCGCCGTTCACCGCGGCGTCGCTCGCCGACGGCGCCCACACCGTCACCGTGCGCGCGACCGACGCCGCGGGCAACCCGGGCACCGGCGCGACGACGTTCACCGTCGACGGCACGGCGCCCGGGCTCGCGTTCGACGACGCGCCGCCCGCGCAGTGGCCGGTCAACTACTTCGACATGCAGTTTCACACCACCGACGCCACGGCGACGCTGACCTGCTCGCTCAACGGCGCGGGGTTCACGGCCTGCGCGAGCCCGCTCGCCATCACCACCGCGTACGGCGTGGCGTCGACGTTCTCGGTGCGCGCCCGCGATCCGGCGGGCAACACGACGACGATCTCGACGTCGTGGACCGCGACCGCGGGCCTGGTCCTCCACTACCCGTGGGAGCAAGGCCAGACCCACAACACGAGCCTGCTCGCGCAGAACAGCACCTACAGCCCCGACGGTACGGCAACGCTGCCCGTCGTCGGTGGCTGGGCGGGCACGGCGGCGGGCTCGCCCGGCGCACACACCTACAAGGGCACGATCCGCGCGCTGAGCTCGTCGGCGAACGGGTCGTACACGGCGTCGATCTGGGTGCGCGTGGGCTCGGGCGCCGACGGCACCGTGCTCTCGACCCTGACCGCCGCCAACGGCTTTCAGCTCGCGGTCGGCGGCCGGCAGGCCTCGCTGCGCGTCAACGAGGGCGGCAAGGCCTTCACCGTGACCACCGTGGTCCCGCAGAACGAGTGGGTGCAGCTCGGCGTGCTGACCCGCGGAGCGGGCACGGGGCTCCAGCTGCTCGTCAACGGCGCGCCCCGTCGGGACCGCGCAGGCGCCGACGGTGACCGGCTTCGGGGCGGGACAGGCCGCGGACCTCATCGTCGGCTCGGTGGTGGGCGCCGACCTCGACGACCTGCGGTTCTACAACCGCGCGCTCGAGGGCGGCGAGGTGTGTACGACGCTGCTCCGCGGTCAGCTCAACGCCGCCGGTGCGTGCGTGCCACTCCTCCCGGGCTTCGAGCTCGACTTCGAGAACAACGTCGTCCGCGACACCGGCAGCTGGAACCTGGGCTTCGTGTCGCCCAGTCCCGCGCTGATCTCGTTTGTCCCGACCAGGCTCGGCAATGGCATGAAGCTCGGCACCGGCCAGGAGCCATTCGGCATCACCCAGGGCTTCGCCGCCCAGATGAACGCCGCGCCGGGCCACTCGTTCTCGTTCTGGTTCGTCGCCGGCGCGACCGACCAGGACACGATGATCGACTTCCTCCACCTCTGTGCGGCGGGGGCACCGATTTCGTGCGGGGTTCGCGTCACCTACGGCACCGCGAGCGGCCTCACCGTGGCTGCGGCCGCGAACAGCACGTCGGTGATCAGCAAGTCGATCGCCGTCGCGAGCGGCCCGCACAGCGTGGTCGTCACCGAGCAGAAGGCCGACGCCAACGGCACCACGCAGTCGCTGACCGTCTACGTCGACGGCGTGGCCACCGTGATGCCGATCGGCACGGGCAACGTGTACGCGAACCCGAGCGATACCGTGCAGCTGCCGCACGCCGCCGGCACCACGGTCGACGAGATCGAATTCTGGCCGCGCGACCTGTCGAAGGATGCCGAGACGCTGTGCGAGAACGGCTGGGACGGCGAGTGGAACCCGGCGACGGCGACCTGCCTCCTGACGTCGAACTGATCAGCGCTTGCCCTCGCTGTCGAGCATCACGTCGAAGCCGCCGAAGATCATGCGCTGCCCGTCGAACGGCATGTCCTTCATGTCCTTCATGCGCGGGTCATCTTTCATCTTCTGATTGCCCGCATCGCGGACCGCCTTCGATGGCCACACGATCCACGAGAACACGATGCTCTCGCCCGGCTTGGCCTTCACCGCGCCCTTGAAGTCGGTCACCTTGCCGTCGGGGACGTCGTCGCCCCAGCACTCGACGATCCGGGTGGCGCCGCACTCCTTGAAGACCGACGCCGCCTTGGTGGCCATCTCGCGATACGCCTGCTTCTTCTCCGTGGGTACCGGAACAACAAATCCGTCGATGTAACTCATGACAATCCTCCTCTGTGTGTTCGGCCAGTATGGCCACGTGATCTGGAGAGGGCTTGTCTCAATATCCTATCTAACTCTGCAGTCTGCGAGCGGCGCTCACGTGAGTCATCGACGCAAGTGGCATTCGTACGTCGAAGTCCGATGCGAGGCGCCTGCGCAGATGCATACGATATGCTCCTGTGCGCATCGGCGCGCGAGGCGGGGAATTTCGCGCGCCTGACGCGAGCGAGATCGAGCGCTGCGATTCAGGGCGAGCGCGTCGCGGCCTGGATCGGGTCGTGGTCCGAACCGCCCGGCGGCGGCGCCGCGGCCACGCCCGGGGCGGACTCGAGCTCGGTGAGCCCGAGCGCCGGGCCGGACGTCTTCGCGGCCGCTCGCCCGACCAGCTCCACCAGCGCCTGCGCGGTGTCGCGCTGCACTTGCAGCAGGCGGGCGAGCACGCGCTTCTTCGCGGCCGTGCGCTCGAACGCCACGCGCGACTCCGCCGTCTTGCGGCTCGCATCGCGCCAGTCGAACGTGGCCAGCGCGCCTTCGCGCAGCGCGCCCAGCGCGTGGACGAGCAAACCCTGGGTCTCGGCGTCGGCCTCGGTCGGCGGCAGCTGCTGCAGCCCGAGCGGCCCGCCGAGGTACACGCCGCCTACCTTGCCGAACGTCTTGGGGTCGTCGCTCGGCAGGTCCTCGATCGCGAGCAGCGGGCTGCTGGCGCGTGGAAAGTCGCTCGGGAAGATCGCGAACACGAACGAGCCATCGGGGCGCACGCGCAGCGACGCCACGTGCGGCCCGAACGGGAAGAACGGCAGGTCGGGTCCGCGCCGCGCGGCCTCGGCCAGGCGGGCGCGCGTGGCTCCGTCGGGCTCGGGCGCCGCGACGCGCGTCGTTCGCTTGAGCGAGGTCATCATCTCGCGCACCTGATCGATCGCCACGACGACGTTGAGCGCGCTCGCGCCGCTGTAGTGCGCATGAAAGATGCCGACCAGCTCGAACTCGCCGGTCCGGCATGACACGGCGAACACCGGGGAGCCCGAGCCGCCCGACGTCAGCAGCGCATCGATCACGAAGTCATCGTGATTGCGCTCGCCCTGGACGTCATGGTCGTAGGGCGAGATCACCTTGCCGACGTTCGTCGCCTGGAACTCGCCGAGCGGGTAGCCCTTCACCTGGACGACGTTGCGCGCCACGAGCGCCGCGCTCTTGCCGACCTTCCACGGGATGATCTGCAGCTTGGCGTGCGCGCGCAGGATCGCGATATCGAGCGCCGGGTCGACCACCACGCGGGTCAGCGGGATGTCGTCGTCGGCGTAACCATCGTGGTCGTCGTCGACGATCTTGAGCGAGTCCGACACGCGCTTGCAGCCCGAGGGCACGCCATCGACTGCGTGCTCCTCGTCGGTCACCGGCGGCCACTCGGCCACGTGCTGGTTGGTCAGCAGCAGCGTGTCGCCGCCGTCGCTGCGATAGCCAAACGCGGTGCCATACGCGCGCGCGCTCGAGCGCACCTTCTTGAGGTTTCCGTCGCTGCCGTACGACACGCACTCGTACGTCGCGACCGTGCGCACCGCATACGAGTACGACCCGGCCGCCGCCTCGCGGCTCCGTGCGCGCGGCGACAGCGTCGACAGGTCCTCGGCGTACTCGCCGCTGCAATACCGCGCACCGGTGATGGGAGGAGCGGCCGCCGCAGGGGCAGCGCCGGCGAGCCACGCGAGGAGCAACCCGGGAATCGCAGCGCGCAAACGACTCATTCCACAGTGTGACGGCGCGCGGCGGCCGCGCCACGGAGAACCTGCGGGGCGGGCTTCGGTTTTTTTAGTTTATTGCCGGTTCCTCACGCTCGAACGGACGACGCTGTGCGGCGCAGTGAGACCCGCGGCCACGTGGTCCCCGCCACGCGCGGCCATTCGCCTCACCAGCTCGGCCCGGGCTACTTCGCCTCGTCGCACCGGGCGACGGCGTCGAGGTCCGAGGCCGCGAGCGCGCACTCGACCCGCGTCCGCGCCATCTTCTTGGCGCACGTCTCCAGGAACTCGCTCGACTTGGCCTCCGACACCGCCTGCTTCTGCTTGGCGATCTCCGCCTTCAGCGAGTCGTTCGACGCCGCGGCCCCCGCCTTCTTGAACTCCAGGTCCACCAGGTGGTCGAGCAGCTGCTTGCACTGGTCGGCGGACGGCGCATTGCTACAGCCCACGGCCAGCAGCACTCCAGCGAGCATCCAGCGCTTCATCCGTCACATCGTATCACCGCGCCGGCAAGCTGTGGCGGACCGCCGCGATCCGCTTCTGCAGCGCAGCAGACGGCGCCAGCGCCGCAGCGCGGTCGAGCGTCTCCGCGGCCGTTCGCGGCGCGCCATCGGCGGCCCACGCCTGCGCCAGGTGCACGAGGATCTCGGGCTCGAGCGGCGCGAACCGAGCCGCGCGGTCGAGCGCCCTCACGGCATCCCGTGCCTTCCCGCGCCGCAACAGCAGCCAGCCCCAGCTATCCAGGATCGCTGGATCCCCGGGCGCCAGCTCTCGCGCGTGCCGCAGGTAACGCTCGGCGTCGTCGAGCCGCTGCCGCGAATCCGCCAGCAAGTACCCCGCCAGATTCAGCGCGGTCACCAGATCCGGCCGCTCGCGGATCAGCGGCTCGAGCAGGCCCAGCGCCCCCGCGGCGTCGCCCACATGATCCGCGAGCCGCGCGCGCGCCAGGGTCGCCGCCTGCCGGTCCGCAGGCTCCGCCGCCGCCTGGAACGGCGCCAGCGCTGCCCGCGCTTCGCCGAGCCGCCCGAGGTCCGCCAGCGCGAACGCAGCGATCAGCGCCCCGTCGAGCGACCGCGTCCGCGGCGACGCCCCGGGTCGCTTGCGATCCGCGGCGCTCTTCGCATCGCCGGACTTGTTGCCTTCGGCGTCATCGTTGGCATCCGCAGCCTCGGAATCGGCGCGCCCGTCGGCGGGCTTGGATGCGTCGGCGAGCTTGGGTGCGTCCGCCGGGTTGTGGCGCGATGGTGCGCCCACGTGGGCGTCGAGAAGCGGTGCGATCGCGGCGAGGGCGGCGGCGGGGTCGCCCGCGGCGAGGGCGGCTTCGGCGCGCAGGCGGTGGGCGACGGGGGCCAGGCGCGAGTCGCCGCCGATCGCGGACAGCGTTGCGATGGCGGCGCTGCGATCGCTGGCGGCGAGCTGGATCTCGGCGAGGCCGATCGCGCCCGCCTCGCGGTCGATCGCGGCGATCCGGCTTGCGACCTCGCGCGCCTCGGCGAGCCGGCCCAGACCGCGGTCGAGCCGAGCGACCACCGCGAGCGCGTCGGCGTCGCTGCGGTCGTCGTCGAGCAACGTCAGGAGATCGGTCGCGGCCGTGCGGTCGTCGGACTCGCAGAGCAGCCAGAACAGCTCCTCGGCGATATCGAGCGCCTGGCCGCTGCGGTCGAACGCGCTGCGCGTCTCGACGATCGCCTGGTCGAGGTGGCCGAGCCGGCGCAGCGCGCGCGCCAGATCGAGCCGCGCGTCGATGTGATCGGGGTCGCGCTCGAGGACGGCGCGCAGCTCCTTCGTCGACGGCTCGAGCTCGCCGCGCATCGCGAGCCGCACCGCGAGCCGGTAGTGGCCGTCGACCGACGCCGGCACGTGGGTGATCAGGATGCGCAACGTGCTCTCCGCAGCGTCGTCCTTCTGCAGCTTCGCGAGCCCCAGGTACGCACGCTCGTCGTCGGGCGACAGCTGGATCGCGCGCAGATACGCCCGGATGGCTTCGGGCGCATCGCTCGCCGCCAGCAGGTCGCCCGAGACCAGCCACACCTGCGGATGCCCGGGCCACTTCTCGCGCGCCGCCGCCAGCGTCACGATCGCCGCCGCCGTCCGCTTCGCCTTCATCTGCGCGCGCGCCAGCTCGACGGCCACCATCGGCTGATCGGGCGCGGCCGCCGCCGCCTGCGCCAGCGCATCCGCCGCCCCTTCCCAGTCGCCGCGATAGCCGGCGAGCTTGCCGTCGAGGTAATGCGCGTATACCTCGCGCGGCAGCGGCGGTGGCGGCCCGACCGGCCCCCGATGCGCGCAGCCGACGACGGCCAGCACTGCGAACGCGAGGACCAGCGCGACGCACGTGCAACGCGCGGGGTACGTCCGGGCTGCGGACATGGCGACGGTGTGCCTGGAGTTGTGCCGAGGGGCTACAGCGGGATGTTGCCGTGCTTGCGCGGCAGGTTTGCTTGGCGCTTGTTGGCAAGGGTACGAAGCGAACGGATGATCGTCCAGCGCGTGTCGCGCGGCCGAATGATCTCGTCGATGTAGCCCAGGGACGCCGCCTTGTACGGGTTGGCGAACCGCTCGCGATACTCCTCGGTGAACCGCGCCCGCGCCTTGGCGCGCTCGCCCTCGTCGGCGATCTTGTCGAGCTCGCCGCGGAAGATGATGTTGACCGCACCGTCGGGCCCCATGACGGCGATCTCGGCCGCCGGGTACGAGACGTTCACGTCGGCGCGGATGTGCTTCGACGCCATGACGTCGTAGGCGCCGCCGTATGCCTTGCGCGTGATCACGGTGATCTTGGGCACCGTGGCCTCGGCGAACGCGTAGAGCAGCTTGGCCCCGTGCTTGATGATGCCGCCGTACTCCTGGTTCGTGCCGGGCAAGAAGCCGGGGACGTCGACGAAGGTGACCAGCGGGATCTGGAAGCAGTCGCAGAACCGCACGAACCGCGCGGCCTTGATCGACGCATCGATGTCGAGGCATCCGGCGAGGTGGTTGGGCTGGTTGGCGACGATGCCCGCCGGCCGGCCCTCGAAGCGCGCGAACCCGCACACGATGTTCTTGGCGTAGTCCTTGTGCACCTCGACGAAGTGCCCGTCGTCGACCACGCTGGTGATGATCTTCTTGATGTCGTACGGCTTGTTCGACTCGAGCGGGACCACGCTGTCGAGCGCCGGGTCGGTGCGGTCGGCCGGATCGCCGCTCGCGCGCACCGGCGGATCCTGCGTGTTGTTGCTCGGCATGAACGACAACAGCTCGCGGATCCGCGCGATGCAGGCCAGCTCGTCGGGCTCGGTGAAGTGCGACACGCCGCTCTTGCTGGCGTGCGTCGCCGCGCCGCCGAGCTGCTCCTTGGTGACCTCCTCGTGCGTCACCGTGCGGATCACCTCGGGCCCGGTGATGAACATGTACGACGTGCGGTCCACCATCAGGATGAAGTCGGTGATCGCCGGCGAGTACACCGCGCCGCCGGCGCACGGCCCCATGATCGCCGATAGCTGTGGCACCACGCCGCTGGTCAGCACGTTGCGCAGGAAGATGTCGGCGTAGCCGGCGAGCGACTCCACGCCCTCCTGGATGCGCGCGCCGCCCGAGTCGTTGAGCCCGATGACCGGGCACCCGATCTTGGTCGCCAGGTCCATCACCTTGCAGATCTTCTGCGCGTACGCCCCCGACAGCGACCCGCCGAAAACCGTGAAGTCCTGGGCGAACACGCACACCGGCCGGCCGTCGACCGTGCCGTGCCCGGTCACCACGCCGTCGCCGAGGATCTTCTGATCCTGCATCCCGAAGTCGGCGCAGCGGTGGGTGACGAACTTGTCGAGCTCGACGAAGCTGCCGTCGTCCAGCAGCGCCTGGATGCGCTCGCGCGCCGTGAGCTTGCCGGCCTCATGCTGCTTGTCGATGCGCGCCTTGCCGCCGGCGAGCGTGGCTTTCGCCTCCATGTCTTCGAGGCGCTGGATCGGATCGCGTGAGCTCACGGATGCGGCGTACTGTAGGTCGACGGCGACCGTCAAGCCCGGCGCACCCTCGCGTGCAGCTATCTGTCCTCGACGGCGGGGCGGTTCGCCGTGGTGTGCAGGCACGCGCGGGTGACGGTGAAGGCGAGGAGGGCCATCACGATCGCGCCGAGGAGGATCCAGGGGCTGAGGGGCGGGGCGCGGTTGGAGCGCGGCTTGGCGCGCGGCGGCGGGGCGCGGCGCGCGGCGGGGCGGTCGTAGGCGGGAGAGGGCTCCCCCTGTGGAGGCATGTTCCACGCGGCGCCCGGGGGTCGGTTGACCTGCGGTAGCTGCTGGAGCTGGGGCGGTGGTGGCAGTTGCTGTGGGGGCGGCGGCTGGGGCAGCGACGGCGAGGGAGCACGCATCTGCGGCTGCGGCTGGTGAACCGCGGCGAGGGAGTGGAGCTGCGGCATCGTCGGGGGCGATGGGACGATGACGGCGGGCGACGCCGGAGAAGGCATCGGTTGCAGCGCCGGAGGCGGCGGTTGCGAGGGCAGCTGCGGCATCGGCTGAAGCTGCGGGGGCGGTGGGTGCGCGGAGGGCGGCATCGCGAGCGGTGCGCCGCGCGGGCTGCGATCGTGGATGGTGCCCGGGGGCGGCGTGCGGTCGACGAGCCCGCCCGGGGTGGGCGAGCGGAGGCGCGGCTGGGGCGCGCTCGGGATCGGCGGTGGCTGCGTGCCGAGGCGCCTGGGCGGCGGGGTACGGCGGCCGCCGGGCATGCGCGCGGGCTCGGGCGGCGGGGTGCGGCGGTCGCCGAGCGTGCGGGTGGCCTCGGACTCGAACGGGGCGCTCAGCTCGAGCCCTTCGGGGAGATAGGTCGGCGCGTCGTCGTGGGCGTCGTGGGCGAGCTGCGCGTCGGAGAGCGATTCGTGGGACAGCGGCTCGCGCGCGCGGGTCATCTCGTCGCTGGCGCGCGTCGGGAGGCCCGGCAGCGCGGGGTGGGTCGACGAGGGCAGCACGGGCTCGGACGCCGAGGGCAGCTCGCCCGAGTCGCGCAGCGCGTTGCCGCGCAGGAAGGCGAGCTGATCGCGCGAGAGCTGGGCCTGGCGGGTCTCTTCTTCCTCGAAGCGGTCGATGACCTCGCGGGCGCGCGCGACATCCTCGCCGTCGGCGAGGTGGAGGGAGAACTCGTCGACGGTGTGGATGCGGATGACCGTCGCCTCGCTCAGCTCGAACTCGAGGCTCGCCGACGGCGTGATCTTGGGGATGCTCTGGCGCTCGAGGTCGTCGGGGCTGTCGATGATCTTGGCCAGCTCGCTGGCCGGATCGCCGACGGTGACCTCGAGCGCGTAGCGCAGCGAGCGCAGCTTGGCGCCCAGCTGGCCGGCGGTGGGGCGGTTGCGCGCCTCGCGCGAGAGGGCCGACATGATGAGGGCGTCGACCTCGGCGGAGAGCCGGCCGTCGAGGTCGCGCGGTCGCGGGACCTGGCTCTCGCGCACCGCGCGCAGCGCCTCGATGTCGCCCAGGCCGGAGTACAGCCGGCGGTTGGTGATCAGCTCCCAGAGCAAGATGCCGACGGAGAACACGTCGCTGCGCGGATCGAGGTGCTCGTTGCGCGCCTGCTCGGGCGAGATGTACGCGAACTTGCCGCGCACGGCGCCGTGACCGGTGGCCTCGGACTCGGCGCGCTTGGCGATGCCAAAATCGGTGAGCTTGACCTCACCGGCGCGCGAGAGGAGGACGTTGGACGGCGAGACGTCGCGATGCACGAGCGACATCGACTTGCCGTCGGGGGCGCGCGCCGAGTGTGCGTGCTCGAGCGCCTCGCAGATCTCGGCGCCCATGTGGAGCACGAGGTCGAACGGGATGCGGCGTCGCATGGTCTCGAGGCCGCGCTGGATCGCGCCGAGGTCCTTGCCGTCGACGAACTCCATGACCAGGAAGTACTGACCGTCGTCGCCCAGGCCGACGTCGAAGATCTGCACGATGTTTCGGTGCTTGAGGAGCGAGAGGACCTTGGCCTCGGCGATGAGCAGCTCGACGAAGCGCTTGTCCTGCGAGAGGTGCGGCAGGATGCGCTTGATCGCGACCGGCTTCTCGAAGCCTCCGGCGGCCACGGCCTTGCCGCGGAAGATCTCAGCCATCCCGCCGACGCCGATCCGGTCGAGCAGCTCGTACCGAGTCACGAGGCACGGAGCCTACCACGTCCCCCGTCGCCGGTGCGGCCGGCGGGGCGCTGTCTCGTCGGTCGCGGTAGCATGCCGAGTGTGCATCAGATCGCAGCTCTGCTCGATGCCGCGCTGGCCGCGCACGTCGGCTCGGCGGTGGCGCTCTCGATCGGTGACGGCGGCGTGGAGCGCGAGCGGCTCGTTCGCGGCGCGACGCAGCGGCTGCCCGCGCCCGGCGCGCCCGTCGACAACGATACGCCGTTCGATCTGGCGTCGTTGACCAAGCCGATGGCGGCCGCGGCGCTGGCGATGGTGCTGGTGGGCGACGGCGCGCTCGATCTCGACGCACCGGTCCGCCGCTGGCTGGCCGGCGCGGCGACCGCTGCGACGGTGCGCCAGCTGCTCGGCCACGCCGGCGGCTGCGCGGCGCACGTCGAGTTCTTCCGCGCGCTGCGCACCGGCGAGCATGCCGACCCGCGCGCGGAGCTGGTGGCGCTCGCGGCGCGTCATCCGGCCGGCCCGCCGGGGGTCGCGGCGCTCTACAGCGACCTGGGCTACATCCTCCTCGGCGCGGTGCTCGAGCGCGCGGCGGGGCGGCCGCTCGACGAGGCGTTCCGCTCAGCGGTCGCCGAGCCACTGGATCTTGGCGGCGCGCGCTACCCGGGCACGGCGGCGCTGCCCGGCGCGGTGGCGACCGAGATCGACGACCGCGGCCTCGTCGTCGGCCGGGTACACGACGAGAACGCGTACTTCGCCGGCGGCATCTGCGGGCACGCCGGACTGTTCGCGACGATCGGCGATGTCGCAGCGTTCGCGGCCGCGTTCGTCGAGACTGCCGCCGGGCGTGCCCGCGGTCGCTGGCGCCCGGAGGTCGTGCAGCGCTTCCTCGCCGATCGCCCCGCGCCGGGCGCCACCTGGCGCCTGGGCTGGGACGCGCCGTCGGCCGAGCCCGGGGTCTCGCACGCCGGTGACCGCTGGCCGCGCACCGCCGCCGTCGGCCACACCGGGTTCACCGGCACGTCGCTGTGGCTCGATCTCGCGCGGGGCCGCTGGGTCGCGCTGCTCACCAACCGCGTGCACCCGACGCGCAACGGCACGGCGGACGCGATCAAGGCGCTGCGCCGCGCGGTCGGCGACGCCGCGATCGCGATGCTCGATCGTCGCTGATCGCCTCTGTGTGCGGCGCGGGTGGTCGGTGCCGCGCAGGTCCGCGTTACTTGCGGCCGTTCTTGCGCTTGGGCAGCTTGGCTTCGGGGCGCGGATCAGCGCCGGGCGCGCCGAACATGCCGTCGACACCGCGCTGCGCGCACGCCCAGACCGAGACCAGGATCGCGAGGTCGGCGAGCGCGCGCCGGCTCATCGACGCGGGGATCACCAGGCCGTAGGTCTCCGACACGAAGCGCATGTCGCGCAACACGCGGCCGACCTCGTCGCGGCTGATGTCGCCGTGCCAGTACACGACGCGCGTGAGCAGCAGCTCCTGGTGCCGGCGCAGGAACTCGCCCATCGACAGCGGCTCGGCGATGCGCACCGACGGCGGCTTGCAGATCTCGAGCAGATCCTCGAGGTACTCGTTCCAGTGGCGCGCGAGGCGGCGGTTCTCGGGCCGGCGCAGGAACTTCACACGGTCGACCGAGAAGTCCGCCTTCACGGTCGTGCGGAACCTCGGCGATACCGCCATCATATCGTAGAGGATCGGCGGGTTGTCCTTGACGTAGTCCGTGTCGTGGTAGCGCCACCAGTTGCGCAGCTGCGGCCACGTGCGAACCGACAGCAGCGGATCGTCGGTCGAGTCGACCACGACGAACCGGCGGTCCTCGGAGCGCAGCACGGTGATCCAGTGCGACCACTCGTCCACGCACAGCAGCACCGGCGTCTGCTCGCGCAGGTACTTCACCAGGACCTTGCGCGCCTGCTCGGAATCGGCGCGGCGTTCGAGCACCAGGTCGCATTCGAAGGCGCGCGCGGCGCGCGCGAGCTGGATCTCGTTGGTCCCCGACCACCAGTGCGTGCGCGCGGTCGACGAGATCTGGTTCACGTCGACCATGCGGCCGAGCGCGAGCAAGGCGTGCTTGAGTGCGAACGGACCACACGTCCATTCGTTCGGCTGAGGATAGAATCCTGGTCCGATCAGACCCTCGTCCACGGCGGCACTCTAGCACTGCCGCGCTGCGTCGTGACGCGCAACACGTCGCGACTCACAGACAAAATGAATGAATATTAGGCGGTTACTTCAGTGCGCGGCCACTGCCAGCGCCGGCCGACCTGCACAGACTCGCGGGGATGCGCCTCGATCATCGCGCCAAGTCGCCCGAGCGCACGGCTGTGGAGAGAGCCCGGAGCCGCGCGCCGCACCGCGTCAAGCAGGTACTGTCGCTGGCGCTCGAAGTGCTCGGGAGTCCAGGCGATGTCGGCGATATCGAAGCCATGTCCCGAGGCCGCGCAGCGCTCGAGCCAGGTCACGAGCTCGTGCTCCCAGCGGGCCTGCGCCGTCGGGCCAGCGGCCGCAGCCACCTCGCGCAAGAGCTGAGCGGCCGCCTCCGACGACACCAGCAGCTCGGCGCTCGGCCCGAGGCGATGGTTAGAGAACACGACCATGGCACATACCCTAGACAACGCCTCTGACAGTTTCGTGTCAGCCAGGTGCCCTTGCTACGACGACTGTCCGCGCGTCGGACAGCCTGGCGCGGTCAGCGCTCGGGGCGCGGGGGCACGCCCGGGGCGACGACATCGCGGCGGAGGCCGTCGGCGGCGAGGTTGTCGATGAGGCGCGCGCAGGCGATGCACGGGTCGACGCGGTCGCCGTCGTCGAACCAGCCGACCG
>DATIPJ010000637.1:0-8967 GCA_035472155.1 Kofleriaceae bacterium | reverse complement strand
GCGAGATCGGCCGGCGTGGCGGCGTCGCGGCGCAGCGTCGAGAGCACGCGCGCCGGCTCGGGGCGCAGCGCGCACAGCTGCTCGATCGCGGGCGCGAGCACCGGGTGCGGGCTGACCTCGATGATGTGCGTCGCGCCGTCGTCGAGCAGCTGCTCGATGGCGCCGGCGAACCGCACCGGCGCGCGCAGGTTGCGCACCCAGTACGCGGTGTCCAGCTCGCTGCCGTCGACCGTGCGCGCCAGCACCGTCGAGACCAGCGCCGTCGTCGCGCGTTCCGGTGCGACGCCCTCGAGCGCGGCCGCCAGCGCGGGCGCGAGGTCGTCCATGTGGTGGCTGTGCGACGCGTAGTCGACCTTCACCAGGCGGCTGAACGTGCCTTCGGCCTCGAGCAGCTCGTGCAGCATCGCGACCGCCTCGGCGTCGCCCGACAGCACGCACGACGTCGGGCCATTGTGCGCGGCGAGCGAGATGCGGTCCTCGAAGCCCTCGAGCGCGGCGCGCGCGGCCTCGGCATCGAGGTCGACGGCGAGCATCGCGCCCTGACCGGCCTTGCGGCGCACGATCTGGCTGCGCAGCGCGACGATCCGCGCCGCGTCCTCGAGGCTGAGCACGCCGGCGACGGTCGCGGCGGCGATCTCGCCCTGGCTGTGACCGACGACGACATCGGGCTCGATGCCGGCCTCGCGCCACAGCGCGGCGAGCGCGACCGACATCGCCCACAGCACCGGCTGCACCACGTCGACGCGGGTCGACCACCCAGCCACGCCGTCCTCGGCGATGCACGCGACGAGATCCCAGTCGACGTGCGGTGCGAGCGCCGCGGCACAACGACGGATCGCATCGGCGAACGTCGGATTCTGCGCGAACAGCTCACGCCCCATGCCGATCCACTGTCCGCCCTGCCCGGGGAACACGAACGCGACGCGCTTCGGCGCACGGGCCGCGCCGCGAATGACGCCCGCGATCTCGTCCGAGGGATTCGCCGCGATCGCCGCGAGCCGCGACGCGAGCTCGGCCGGGTTGCTGGCGACCACCGCCGCACGGCACGCGAAGTGATCGCGGTTCCACGCCAGCGCCCCGGCGATATCTGCGATCGAGCCAACCGTCGAAGCTGCGCTCGCTTCTTCCACGGCGCCCGGGCTGGTCGCGGCGACCGCGATCGACGATGCATGCGGATCGAGCTGCGCGACGACTGCGTGGAGGTCGGCGGCGCGCTGGCGCAGTGCCTCGTCGGTATGGGCCGACAGCGCGACGACGATCGGTGCGGTCGCGCTGCGGCGGTCCGCTTCGACGACCGGCACCGGGGCGCTGCGCAGGATGACGTGCGCGTTGGTGCCGCCCCAGCCGAACGAGCTGACGCCCGCATAGATGTCGCCGGTGGCGGGCAGCGCGAGCGGCTCACGAACGACCTCGAGACGGAGCGCGTCGAAGGCGATCGCGGGGTTGAGCGTATCGGCGTGCAGCGTGGGCGGCACGACGCGGTGCTCGAGAGCGAGCACGGTCTTGACCAGCCCGGCGAGGCCGGCCGCGGCCTCGAGGTGACCGATGTTGGTCTTGACCGAGCCGATCGGCAGCGGACCGCGCGCGGCGTCGCGCCGCAGGCCGAGCGCGCGGCCCAGGGCGCCGGTCTCGATCGGATCGCCGACGGCGGTGCCCGTGCCGTGCGCCTCGACGTAGGCGAGCTGGTCGGGCGAGATCGCGGCGGCCGCGTACGCGCGCGTCAGGAGGTCGACGTGGCCGGCGGGGCTCGGGGTGACCAGGCTGGCGCCGCCGCCGTCGTTGTTGACCGCGGTGCCAGCGATGACGCCGCGGATGCGGTCACCGTCGGCGAGCGCGCGCGCCAGCGTCTTGACATAGACGGCGATGACGCCCTCGCCGCGCACGAAGCCGTTTGCGGCGGCGGCGAACGCCTGGCAGCGCCCGTCGGGCGACAGGCCGCCGAACCGGGTCAGCGCGACCGAGACGTCGGGGGCGAGGACGAGGTTGACGCCGCCGACCAGCGCGCCCTCGATGTCGCCGCTCTGCAGCGCGCGGCAGGCGAGATCGAGCGCGACCAGCGACGACGAGCAGCCGGTCTCGACGGCGAGGCTCGGGCCGGTGAGGCCGAGGAAGTACGACACGCGGGCGGCGGCGACGTCGAGCGCGTTGCCCGGGCCGCTGTGCGAGCTGGCGCGCGCGCCGCGCTCCTTGCGGATCAGCTCGTAGTCGTGCCACGAGGCGCCGACGTAGACACCGGTGCGCGAGCCCCGCAGCGGCCGCGCCGGTTGGCCCGCGTCCTCGAGCGCCTGCCAGGTGACCTCGAGCAGCAGCCGGTGCTGCGGATCGATGTCCTCGGCCTCGCGCGGCGAGATGCCGAAGAACGTCGGATCGAACTGATCGACGCCATCGATGAACCCGCCGACCGCCTGCACCGCGAGATCGGGCTCGACCTCGGCGCCGGCATCCCAGCGCGCGGCGGGGACCGGGCGGATCGCATCGCCGCGTGCGCACAGCAGGCGCCAGAGGCTGTCGACGTCCGCCGCTCCGGGGAACCGGCCGGCCATGCCGACGATCGCGATGGGCTCGGGCGCGTGGGTCGGGTTCGCGTGGGTGCGCTGCATGGTGCCTCGGTGGAGCAAAAAGGCGCAGGGATGGCGTCGAGTCGCGTCGGCGACCCTGTGCGCATCCGCGCGCGACCGGTGTGACTGCCAAGCGCGCGACCAACCGGCATCTCGTCGCGCTCACTGGATTGGAGACTGCGCCCCGGGCTTGTGAGCAGATTTCTCGCGTCGATCGTGACGAATCGGGCAACTGCCGGACATGACAGCAGACGCGAGCGCCGCTCGCTGCCATCGGCCAGCGGGAGCGATGGCTGTGCGCTATGTTCGCCCCAGATCAGGCGCCCGGCGCCGCAACACCAGGAGCTCCGATGGACGTCGAGGAGGAGATCGGGCGGCTGCGCGCAGCAGGCCAGCTCAAGGACGTCGCCACGCAGGCGATCGAAGGCTACGGCCCCGAGGTCCTCAGCTTTCTCGAGATGATGCTGCGCGACCACGCGGACGCATCCGACGCCTTCGCGCAGGCCTGTGAGGATCTATGGAAGGGGCTGCCGCGGTTCGAGGGCCGGTCGTCGATGAAGACGTGGTTCTACACGCTCGCACGGCACGCGGCCTCGCGGCTGCGGCGCTCCACGCACCCGGGCCGCCACGCGGCGCTGAGCGAGATCACCGACGTGGCGGAGCGCGTGCGCAGCCGGACGCGGCCGCACCTGCGCACCGAGATCAAGCACGGGTTTGCCGCGATCCGCGACGCGCTCGACGACGACGACCGCATGCTGCTCGTGCTGCGGGTCGATCGCGCGATGAGCTGGAACGACGTCGCGCGCGTCATGGCCGACGAGTCCGAGTCGGACTCGAGCGAGAGCACGGCGCGCATCGCAGCGCGGCTGCGCAAGCGCTTCCAGTCGGTCAAGGACACCATCCGCGAGCGCGCGATCGCCCAGGGGCTCATCCCCGACATCGGCCCCGACGCCGAGTGATCGCCACTAATCCTCGGCGAGGCGGCGGCAGATCGCGAGGATGTCGCGCAGCTCGGGGACGAGGTCGTAGGCTTCGATGGCCGTCGCGTAGGGCGAGCCCGGGGCGAGGAGGGCAGGGAGCTCGCGGCCGAGCTCGGCGATGCCGCCGCCGTGGTGGCGCGCGACGCAGAGACAATAGAGGTAGTGCACGCCCGAGATCGGGCGGTTGGGGTCGGGGGCGACGACCTGCTGGACCTCGAGCAGGGCCATCTGCACCGAGCGATGCTCGGCGAGGAAGCGCGGGCCGTCGTCGCTGGTCGAGCACATCATCGCGAGGACGGCGCGCTCGGTGTCGGCGTCGAGGCCGGGCCACGCGTCGGTGACCTGCGGGCCGCCGAAGCGACGGGCGTAGGCCTTCTGATAGCACCACGCGAGGCTGCGCATCATGCCGAGGTCGGCGGTCGGCGTCGGGGCGCGCAGGGGCGCGGGCGGGTGGAGATAGTCGCGGAACACGCGCGCCAGGCGGTGGCGCAGGTCGGGCGCGGAGGCGTCGTCGCCGCGCAGCGCGCGATAGCCCAGGCCGCTGAGCGTGATGTAGCGCGCGATCGCCGGGGCGCTGTTGACGGCCGACAGGAAGACATCGATCGCCGGCCCCTCGAGCAGCACGCGCGAGTTGGTGAGCAGCGCCGAGAAGTTGGCCGTGATCAGCGGTGCGCCGGTCTCCTGTGCGTGGCGCAGTAGCTGGGCGACGAGCGCCTCGTCGATGCAGACGCCGAGCTGACAGAGCAGCTCGCCCGCCATCTGCGAGATCCGCGCGGTGTTGCCGACGTGGCGGAACTCGTCGACGTGGCGATAGACCACCACCTGGGCGAGGTAGTTGGCCGCGAGGAAGTCCTGCCACTCGCGGTGGCTGAACCGGACCTCGCCGCGGCCGGTCGGGTACAGGATCGTGCGCTGGACGAGCGCGTCGAACGCGCGGCTCTCGAGCAGGAGGTGAAAGCCCGAGAGCAGGTGCTCGCCCTCGGTCTCTTGCTCGGTGCGGGACAGGTGCGCCTTCCACGAGCGGTGGAGCTCGGCGGCGTCGGCGCGCAGCGTGCTCGTCGCGATCTCGCCGCGCAGCCGGCGGAACATGCACCACGCGGCGGCCATCAGCGCGTCGATCCAGCGCTGCGCGTCGATCGGCTGGCCGCGGTAATCGAGCTTGCCGCACAGATCGCTCTGCTCGATGATCGTGGTGAGCGCGAGCAGGATGACGTCGCCATTGGTCGACGGCCGCAGGAGCTTGGGCGGGCGGCGCGTGTTGAGCTGGGCGAGGATGAGCGGGGTCAGGAGCAGCTTGCGCGTCGCGGGGTCGCCCTCGGTGGTGAGCCAGTTCGACGCCGCGGGGAACTGGCGCGCGGCCTGCGCCGGGGTCAGCCGCAGGACCTCGCGGATATTGCTCGACGCCAGGAGCGGCAGCCCGGGCTGGGTGCTGCGCACGCCGCACACGATCGTGAGCCAGCCGTTCTGGCGATACTCGGTGCCGAGGAACGCGATCATCTGCTGGAAGTCGGAGATGCGAAGGCCCGGGTGGTTGGTGAGGAACTCGTCGATGCCGTCGAAGATCAGCATCACCGGCTCGCAGCGCAGGCGCTCCTTGATCCAGTCCGGGCCAGTGGCGTCGGCGTACGTGATGTCGTTGAACCAGTCGCACCACCAGTCGAGCAGGACGTCGTGGAACACGCGGCCGCGGCGCTCGTCGGAGGCCTCGCCCTCGAGCAGCGCGAGCTGCCCGGAGGTCAGGCTCGCGAAGTACAGCGGGACGAGGATCGGCAGCACGGCGCCGCAGTCGGTGATGAGCTCGGTGCACAGCCGGCGCGCGGCCATCCGCAGCACGGTCGACTTGCCCACGCCGGCGTCGCCTGCGATCACGATCGCGAGCGGGCGCTGGTGCTGCGTGCGCGCGAGCGCAAGCAGCTCCTCGAACACCTCGGACTGCGTGGCGGCGAGGGCGCCGGGCACGGTGGGGCGGAGGTCGTCGGCGCCGGGGCCGTGCGCCTCGTCGGTGGGTCCGACCAGCGTGGTGATCTTGGCGGCGCAGTCGAGCTCGAAGCTCTGGGCGATGGTCTCGCGCGCGAGCGTCATCTCGGGGCGCGCGATCACGGCGGCGAGCGAGCGCACCGAGAGCGAGCCGGCGTGCAGCGTGGACCGCTCGTCATCGATGCCGTGGTAGTGGATCGCCGGCGTCGGCAGCGTGGCGTCGGCGAAGTGCTGGGCTTCGGCGACCAGGTCGGCGACCAGCGGCGCGGTGTCGGGGTCGACGTGAAGGCTCGCGACGTGGTGCGCGGTGGCGACGCCGCGGCCGGGGCGCAGGATCGCGACGTGGCGCGCGCGGTAGAACGGCGAGAGCACGTCGAGCTCGGGCGCGCCGCCGTGCGGCCGCAGCCGGCGGGCCTCGTCGAGCAGCATGCGGAGCACGACGTTGACGCCGTCGCCGTGGGTGACGAAGAAGATGTGTCGTGGGCGCTTGATGCGCGCGTTGAGGAAGCCGCGCAGCCGGATCGCGCCGTCGCCGATGTCGCCGGGGACGATCGGCGGGCACGCCAGCACCTCGCACGCGACGCCGGCGAGGCGGAAGATCCACGTCGGCAGAAGATCGGGCGAGATGCTGGCCTCCGAGCGCTCGCCGGAGACCAGCACGAGCAGCATGCGGTCCCAGTGGCGCAACCCGTCGGTGGGCCCGGTGCCGTGCGCGACGTGCGCGACCTGTTCCCTGCTGCCGAACGACCACACGTCGGCGGGCGGGGCCGGCAGGCTCTGCGTGGCGGCGAGCGCGACCGGCCCCGGCTGCGGCTCGCTGGACAGCTTGCGCAGCACCGCCTCGAGCACGGCGACCACCTCGGAGACGCCGCTCGGCCGCTCCGAGCGATCGAAGCGCAGCAGGCGCTCGACGAGCTCGCACAGCTCGCTCGGCACGCCGGGGCACAGCCCGCCCAGCTGCGCCGGTGGCTCGCCGGACATCACGCGCGCCGACAGCGCCGCGAGCGAGCTGCCGTCGAACGGCGGCGACTTGGCGAGCAGGCGATACAGGATCGCGCCCATCGCCCACAGGTCCGTCGACGCGTCGGCCTCCTCGCCGCGCCACTGCTCGGGCGCCATGTAGGCCGGCGTGCCCGCGCTGGCGAGCGGCGGCACCGCGTGCACGCTGACCAGGCCCGCGCGGCTGCTCGAGGTCTCGAACATGTGATCTCGGATGCGGGCCAGTCCGAAATCGAGCAGCTTCACCCGCCCGGTCTTCTGGATGAAGATGTTGCTGGGCTTGAGGTCGCGGTGGAACACGCCCTTGGCGTGGGCCTCGCCGAGCCCGCACGCGACCGCGATCATCACGTGGAGGATCGCGGGCAGGGGGAGCGGGCCGCGCTGGGTCCGGGCCTCGAGCGACTGGCCATCGAGATACTCCATCACGATGAACGGTGGATACCCGGAGCGATCGACATCGAGGATCCGCACGATATTGTCGTGCTGATCGAGGCGCGCGATGATGTGGGCCTCCTGCCAGAACAGCGCCATGAAGTCGTCGTGGCTCATCCCCTCGGGGCGAAGGATGAACTTGATCGCGACGTCCCGTAACAAGTAGCGATCGAGAGCGCGATAGACGCGTCCCATTGCGCCACTGCCGATCTCCTGTTGAAGTACGAATTTGCCGTTGGGCCCGACCTCGGCATTGACGCCAATCCCGGTCATGCCGGTGGGCTCGCGCCGGAGCGGGAGCGACGTCGCGCCCGCGACCTTGCGCAGCAGCGAATCGTAGAGACTGCCGCTCTCGAGATCGGCGAGCGTCACGAGCGTGGGGTCATTTGCCTCACTCCCGGCTGCGTCGTCATCGCCGCCATGCTTGGTCATGCTTCGGCTCAGCTGCGTTGGGATGGCGACCGTTCCAGTGACCGGCCCCGGCTCCACCATGTGTTAACACATGGAAGCGAGAACGAGAATTCGCCGGACCGACGACGCAGCCAACTGCGCCGCGCATGCCGCGAGGGGTCCGGAGTTGTCACGAGCCTGCCGCACGTCGTGACCGGTCACACGCAGGCATCTCGCAGATCGTCGGTAAGCTTCCAGTTTTCGGCGGCGGTACTCCGCACCTGACGTGCGCAGGCGCCCGGGGGGTCTCCCGGAGCGTTTCGCTGCAGCGCGCGCGCGATCGAACCGCCGCTCACAACGCGGATCGCTCGTCTCTATTCCCTTGAGTCCATGAGCGCAGAACCGACTGACACGCGCTCGACACCCGCTCACGACAGAGGGTTTCCACGATGACGATGACGAATCTCGCCGAGATCTCCGTGGTGTCCAAACAGCTCGTGAGTCGGAGATCGCGAGATCTCGCGTACACGGGATACGCGACTGCCCATCACGGCGAGATCTTTCAGGGCGTCGTGCGCACGGAGCGAGGTCGGCTGCGCCGTGCGCTGTGTTCGCTGCCGTGCGCCGGCCTGGGCTCCGAGGCGGTGTTCGTTCCGCGCGAGGGCCTGACGCACGAGGCGGGCGCCGTGGTCGTGACGCCGGCGTGGAAGACCAAGGCGGCGGGCGCGGCGCGGCTCGTGCTCGAGTGGGCGCAGCGCGCCGAGCTCGGCGGCGCGCTCGACGTGCGCAGCGACATCCCGCCGGGCTGGGGACTGGGGTCGTCGACCTGCGATGTCGTCGCGACGATCCGCGCGGTCCTGGCGGCACTGCAGATCGATGCGCGCGATCCGGTGATCGCGGCGCTCGCCGTGAAGGCCGAGCGCGCGTGCGACTCGACGGTCTTCCAGAACGAGGCCGTGCTGTTCGCGCATCGCGAGGGCGAGGCGGTCGAGTTGCTCGGCGAGCTGCCCCAGCTGCTGGTGCTCGGGTTCAACACCGATCCGGGGCGCGCCGGCGTCGATACACTCGGGTTTCCGCCGGCGCGCTACAGCCCCATCGAGATCGCCCGGTTCGCCGAGCTGCTCGAGCTCCTCCGGCGCGCGATCCGGCAGTGCGACCTGCGCGCGCTGGGCGAGGTCGCCACCGGGTGCGCACGGATCAACCAGGCGCATCTGCCCAAGCCCGGATTCGACCGCATCGACGAGGCCGCGCAGCGGATCGGCGCGCTCGGCGTGCAGGTGGCGCACAGCGGGACGGTGGCCGGCCTGCTGTTCGATCCGTACGATCCGCTCGGGGCGCGCCGGATCGCCGACGCGCGCGGAGAGATCACCGCGCTCGGGTTCGACCGGCCGTGGCTGTTCTCGACCACCGAAGCCGACCCGCTCGACCTGCGAGGTGCCGCGTGATCGATCTGCTCAGCGATACGGTGACCCTGCCAACGCCCGCGATGCGCGCGGCGATCGCCGAGGCGGCGGTGGGCGACGACGTCTACGGCGAGGACCCCACGGTCGCGCGGCTCGAGGCGCTGGCGGCGTCGATGCTGGGCAAGGAGGCCGCGATCCTGATGCCGAGCGGCACGATGGCGAACCTGG
>DATIPJ010000636.1:0-7290 GCA_035472155.1 Kofleriaceae bacterium | reverse complement strand
GCTCGCATGCGCGAGCCTCAGGAGCAGCGGCGCGCGCAGACGCGGTGACCGTGATCCCACCAGCAATCGGTGTGGCACGGGCGCGCGGTGCGAACGATGCAGCCGGCAGCGGTGGCCGAAAGCAGAGCTGCGACGATGAGGTAGCGTATCTTCATGGTGCTCTCGTGACGGAGGGCCTGTAGGTGTGACTCGAGGAAGGCGCACCTGGTTAACCGTGCGAGTTTTGCCCAACGGCGGCTGTGCGGTTTGACACCCGGCGCCGTCCCCCTCGACAATCTCCGGGTGTCGCGGGCCGCGGCAGAGGTCGGTTCGACCGCCAACAGCTATCAGATCCTCGCGAAGCTCGCGACCGGAGGGATGGCCGAGATTTTTCTCGCGCGCGGCGAGAGCGTGGCCGGCGTCGAGCGCTACTGCGTGCTCAAGCGCATCCTGCGCGACCGCGCGAGCGACGTGCACTTCGTGCGGATGTTTCTCGACGAGGCGCGGCTGGCGGCGCAGCTGCAGCACCCCAACATCGCGCAGGTCTACGACATCGGAAAGCTCGGCGACTCGTACTTCTTCACGATGGAGTACGTGCACGGCGAGACCGTGCGCTCGCTCTTGCAGCGCGCGCTCGGGCTCAAGCGCAAGCTGCCGATCGGCTGCGTGCTGACCATCGCGGCCGGGACCGCGGCGGGGCTTCACCACGCGCACGAGCGACTCAGCTTCGACGGGCGGCCGCTCGGCATCGTGCACCGCGACGTCTCGCCGTCGAACCTGATGGTCAGCTACGAGGGCGGGGTCAAGGTCGTCGATTTCGGCGTGGCCAAGGCCGCCGACCGCGGGCACGAGACCAAGTCGGGCACGGTCAAGGGCAAGATCAGCTACCTCTCCCCCGAGCAGTGCAAGGGCAAGCGCGTCGATCGGCGCAGCGACCTGTTCTCGCTCGGCATCTGCCTCTGGGAGATGCTGACCACGGACCGGCTGTACCGGCGGTCGAGCGACTTCGAGAACATGCACGCGATCGTCAACGAGGCCACGCCGCCGCCCTCGTCGAGACGCGGCGACGTGCCGCCCGAGGTCGACGAGCTGGTGCTCCGCCTCCTGCGGAAGACGGCCGACGAGCGGCTGCAGACCGCCGAGCAAGTCGTCGAGGCGATCGAGGAGGTCGCCGCGCGCACGGGATCGGTGCTCTCGACGTCCGCGCTCGGCAAGCTGATGCGCGAGCTGTTCGGCCAGCGGCCCGAGCCCTGGCTCGAGATCGAGAACCAGCCCGAGGTCGAGGCGATCACCGTCACCGGCGAGCCGATCCCACCCGAGCTCGCGGCCGCGCCCGCCGAAAAGGTCAACCAGCAGCTCGCCAGCGTGGTCGACCTCTCGCCGCGCGTGGTCACCGAGTCGCTCGACCTCGACTCGGCAGGCGCCCTCGCCGCGCTGCCGTTCGACATCCCGACGACGCTCGGCAAGCGCGTGCCGCACGGCTTTCCGCTCGCCGCACCGCCGCCCTCGGGCGCGGACATCCCCGTGCCTGCCGACGACCTCCCGGCCGAGCCGTCCCCGCCCGTGCGACCCTCGGGCGACCTGCCCCCTGCCCTGCCGCCTCCACCGCGCGCGACGGGCCGGTCGTACGCCACCGGGCTCCCCGGCGGCCCCTCCGGCGACATCGCGGCCGTCCCGCCCTCGTCCCCCCCGCGGCCCGCGCAAACGCCTCCTGCGGGTCTACCGTCGACCGCGGCTCTGCCCTCGACCGACCTCGGTGCATTGGCCGCGCGCATCGCAGGCAGGCAGCTGCCCCTGGTGGCGCCGGCAGAGCCCACGGGCAGCTCGTCGCTCCCCCAGGCGCCCGCAGCGAGCTCGTCGGCGCCGCAGCTGCCTGCAGCGTCGTCGGCGCACGTGCCGCGTACGACCGCCTCGGCGTCCTCGGCCACGGCCGCCGACTCGCAGGGCTCGCTGCGCGGCTCGGCGTCGTATCACCCGCCCCCCGAACGCCATGGCTGGCCGTTCTACGCCGTGATCGGCGGCGCCGCGCTGGTGGGCTCGATCGTCGTGATGTTCGCGATGCGATCGGACTGGGCCGCGACGGACGCCGCGAGCGCGCCCGCGCCGGCTGTCCGGTCGGCGGACAGCCCGGCCTCGCCCTCCCCCACCGGCTCGATCAGCGTCGTCCCGATCGAGCCTTCGACGGATTCGCCGGCCAGCGCGGCAACGAACCCGGCACCCACAAAGCCCATCTCCGACGAGCGCAGCAGCGAGGCTGCCGACGGGGCCGCGGCGACCTCGCGTCCGCCGCGCACGCCGAAGGCCACGGCACCGCGCACCGCGCCCCCTGCCGCGGCAACCGCGCCGCCCGCTACCAGTGCCGCAGCGCTCAGCAAGCGCGACCGCGACGATGCGCTCGGCCGATCCTACGCAGCCGAGCTCTACGACAAGGTCCTCGAGCAATGCGGCGCCGGCCCCGTGAATGCCGACCACGCGCCGCTGTGCTTCCTCGCCGCGTGCCACCTCGGCAACGCAGCGAAGGCCAGCAAGCTCCTCGCCGCCGTTCCGGGGAACCGGCGCGATCAGTTGATCACCAACTGCAAGCAGCTCGGCGTCGACCTCAAGAAGGCCGAAACCGTCGACTGCGAAGCCGATCCGATGGCATGCCAGCATTGAGCCGCCCGGCGCATCGACGACGACGCTGACGCCGCGGACGGCTATGGCAGCGTCGCGGCCGGAGCAACGCCCTGGGTGGCGATGACGATGAAGCCCGCTGCGCCGCCGCCGCCACCACCGCCTGCGACCTGGGGGCAGGCAAGGGTGGTGGTCGAGAAGGGGAGCCCTGCGCTGGCGGGGACCGTGGCGGTGGCGCCGGTTCCGCCGGGGCGGCCACAGCCGCCCGTGCTCGTGGTTCCGCCGGACGCAGGCTGCAGGTCGAGGCGGCCGTCGCTGCCGGGAAAGCCTTCGTCGCCGGGGTCGCCGCCGGGGGCGCCGCCGCCACCACCCCCGCCGCCGTTGGCGGCGAGGACGCCGGTGACCTTGACGCTCGGGGCGTCGAGGGCGAGGAAGCCGCCGGTGCCGCCGCCGCCGCCACCACAGCCGGAGCGCCGAGGGGAGCCCGCGCCGCCGGCGCCGTTGGCGCTGATCGAGCCGGAGACCGAGATGATGTCGTGCGCGACGAGGCGGATCGCACCACCGCCGCTGCCGCCGACCGCGACCGAGCTCGGGGAGGCGGGCGACATGGCGACACCGCCGGCGGCGCCGCTGCTGCCCCCCGGGCAGCCACCGCGAAGGACCGTGGCGTTGATGGCCGCGCCGCCGGAGCCGCCCGCGGTGGTCGCGGCTGCACCGCCGGGGGCGCCGGTCCCGTTGTGGCCGCCGCCGCCGCCTCCACCGGAGCCGCCGGAGGACGGTGCGTCGGTCCCCTGGAGCGTCGCCTGCGCGGGGCATGCCTGGTTGGCGCCCGCGCCGAGCTGAGGCACGCCGAGGCGGCTGCTGGCGTCGAGCGCGCCGTCGATCTGGATGGCGGTCCAGCCGACGACGAGGAGCGGCTTGGCGCCGACCACGCGCAGCGTCGCGCCGGCGCGAAGGGTGAAGGACTCGACCGAGAGTGTGGCGACGGTGGTGCCGTCGCTCTGCAGGACGGTGAGGTCGGAGGTGAGGATCTGGCGCGTGGTGGTGTCGGCGCGGATCTCCGAGAGCTTTCCGCCGGTGGTGGTCGTGTCGTACACGTAGTTGCCCGCGGCGAGATCGAGCGCCGGCATCGCCGCGCCGAGCGCGCACGGCTCGAAGCCCTGCGGGTGCCAGAGGGTGCAGGCGGCGGGCGCATCGATGGGGACGACCGCGGTGTCGGTCGCGTCGATCGGCGTCTCGATCCCGAGCAGCCCGCGGCAGCCGCAGGCCGCGAGCGCGAGGATCCACGGCCGCATGCAACGAGCGTAGTGCCGTCGACGACGGCGGGTCAATGCGCCGGCGGCCATGCGCGCGGCGATCGTCGAGCGGTCGAGCGCTTGACGCATCACCGACGGTGCTCGATCCTGCCCGCGATGCGACGGCTCGCACTCGCGCTCGCGATGATGGTCGCCGTGACCCAGATCGCAGTGGCGGCGCCCGGCGAGTCGGAGGCCGGTGCGATGTTCCAGGAGGCGCGCGAGCTGGCCAAGCAAGGGCGGTTCGCCGAGGCCTGCCAGCTGTTCGCGAAGAGCTACGAGCGCGATCCTGCGCTCGGGACGGCCGTGAACCTGGCGGACTGCCTCGAGCGCGAGGGCAAGTTGCGACGCGCGTGGGAGCTGTTCGACACGGTCGCGCGCAACTCGCAGAACGTGCAGAGCCGCGCGAAGCTGGCTCGCCAGCGCGCCGATGCGCTCGCAGCGCGGCTCGCGACGGTGGTGGTGACGATGCGCGAGCCGCGGCCCGCGGGGCTCGCGGTGCGGATCGGCGAGCGCGAGGTGGCGCCCGCGGCAGAGATCCGCGACATGATCGAGCCGCGCGACATCGAGGTGGTGGCGACCGCGCCCGGCTGGCCGACGTATCGCACAGTGCTGCACGCGGCGGCGGGGGCGACGGTGACGGCGGACATCCCGGCGTTGGCGCGCCTCGACGGCGGGCGCCGGCGCTCGCGGGTGTACCTCGCGGCGGGCATCGGCGCGGCCGGTCTCGTCGGCCTCGCGGTCGCGGGCGGCTTTGCGCTGTCGGCGAAGCAGACGTACGACGGCGCGTTCCCCGACGATTGCATGCACACGCCCGGCGGCGTGGTGTGCAACATCCCCGGCCGAGACGCGACCGACCGCGCCGGCCGGCGCGCCGACATCGCGACCGGGCTCGCGGTCGGCGGCGCCGTGCTCGCGGCGGTGGGCGTCGCCGTGTACCTGACGGCTCCGTCGGAGAGCGTCCAGGTCGCACCGCTCGCCGGTGCCCGCGAGCTCGGGATCGGGGTCGTCGGGCACTTCTAACTGCAGCGTCGGTGCGTGGCCATCCGCATTGGCCACGTCGACGTTGACAGCGCCATCGGGGGCGGGGAATGTCCTAGCGTGACGGTCAAGAATTACGTGTTGGACACCAACGTGTTGTTGCACGACGCCCGTGCGTTTTACGCATTTGCCGACAACAACGTGATCATCCCGATCTACGTGATCGAGGAGATCGACACGTTCAAGAAGGACCAGTCCGAGCTCGGCCGCAACGCGCGCCAGGTGGCGCGGCTGCTCGATCAGTACCGCCACGACGGCGGGCTGTCACACGCGCAGAAGATGGAGAACGGCGGCACGGTGCGCGTCGCGCTGTCGAAGAATCCGATCAAGAACCCGAGCTACGACTCGCGCTCGATGGACCAGCGCATCCTCGAGATCGCGCTCGAGGTCCGCGACGCCGATCCCAAGACGCCGGCGATCCTGGTCACCAAGGACGTCAACATGCGCATCCGCGGCGATGCGCTGGGCCTCAGTGCGGTCGACTTCGAGCCCGAGCGCACGCCGATCGACGAGCTCTACGCGGGCAACCGCGAGCTGCCGGTGCCGGCGGGCACGATCGATCGGTTCTACGCCGACGGCGCGGTCACCGTCGAGGCGCCCGGCCTGCACGCCAACGAGTTCTTGACGCTCAAGGACGAGAGCGGCAAGTCGGCGCTGTCGCGCTGGGACCGCACCGTCGGCAAGGCGGTGCCGGTGCGCAAGCTGCGCGACGGCGTGTGGGGCATCAAGCCGCGCAACCGCGAGCAGCACTTCGCGCTCGACCTCCTGCTCAACGACGACGTCAAGCTGGTCACGCTGGTCGGCAAGGCCGGCACCGGCAAGACGCTGCTCGCGATCGCCGCCGGGCTGCAGAAGGTCACCGAGGAGCAGGTGTTCTCGAAGCTCCTGGTCAGCAGGCCGATCTTTCCGCTCGGGCGCGATATCGGCTACCTGCCGGGCGATATCGAGGAGAAGCTCAACCCCTGGATGCAGCCGATCTACGACAACCTCGAGCTGCTGCTCGGGCTCAACAAGTCCGACAAGAAAGACGGCCGCAGCTACGCCGAGCTGGTCGACCTCGGCTTCGTCGAGATCGAGCCGCTGACCTACATCCGCGGCCGCTCGCTGCCCAACGTGTACATGATCGTCGACGAGGCGCAGAACCTGACGCCGCACGAGGTCAAGACGATCATCACGCGCGCCGGTGAGGGGACCAAGATCATCCTGACCGGCGATCCGTACCAGATCGATCACCCCTACCTCGACGCCTCGAACAACGGGCTCACCACCGTGGCCGAGCGGTTCAAGCAGGAGGCGATCGCCGGCCACGTCATCCTCACCAAGGGCGAGCGCTCGCCGCTGGCCGAGCTCGCGACCCAGATCCTGTGACCCGCGGGGCACGGCGGCTGCGCTGGCTGGCGGTGGTGCTGCTGTGCGCGCCGGCCGAGGCGCAGCGCGATCCGGGCTGGGACGTGCGGGTCGCCGATCGCGTCGAGGTCGCGGTGGGCGCGAGCGCGCCGCTGGCGATCGCGGTCGCCGTCGATCGTGGGCTGACGGTGTCCAAGGACGCGGCGGTGATCATCGACCTGGCGCCGGATGCCGGGGTCGGGGTGAAGAAGCGCCGGCTGGGCCGCGGCGATGCGGTGGATCCCGAGGCCGACGCGCCGCGGTTCGCGGTGGCGCTGCGCGGCGACGCGGCCGGCGAGCACACGGTGCGGCTCCACATCCGGTTCTGGCTGTGCCGTAGCCGGACGTGCCGGCCGATCGAGGTCCAGCGCGAGGCCCATGTCTCGGTACTCGGGGAAACTGCTAGTATTGACGCTGGGTTGGACGCCGCCGCGCCGCGCCGCTAGATCCAAACCGCGCCGCCGTGCGTTTGGACCGGCCATGCCGAACCGCCAAGCGCTCGTCACCTACGGAGTCACCACCGCGGCCGCCGCGACCATCACGGTCGCCGCGCTGCTCCAGCCGTGGCGAGGCGCGACGCACACGATGCCGCCCGGGCCGCCCGAGGCCGTCGAGCAACCGGCCGTGCGGCACCCGGTCGACGTCGTGTTCGCGGTCGACACCACCGGCTCGATGGGCGGGCTGATCGAGGGCGCCAAGCGCACCGTGTGGTCGATCGCGACCCACATCCGGGAGACCGAGCCCGACGCCGATCTGCGGATCGGCCTGGTCGCCTACCGCGATATCGGCGACGACTACGTGACCCGCGACTTCGCGCTGACCGGCAACCTCGACGCGGTGTTCGCCGAGCTCGCGGGCTACCGCGCGGCCGGCGGCGGCGACACGCCCGAGGACGTCGACGCCGCGCTCGACGACGTCGTCCACAAGATGGCGTGGCGCGAAGACGCCAAGAAGCTGGTGTTCCTCGTCGGCGATG
>DATIPJ010000635.1:0-6184 GCA_035472155.1 Kofleriaceae bacterium | reverse complement strand
CTTGCGCCCGACGAGCTCGCGGGGCTGGCCGACGAGCTGGCGGGCACGCTCGGCGCGGCGACCTTCGTCCGCACGGGCGGCGACGACGAGCCGTGCGACTACATCTACGTGCTCTGCATGGGACGCACGCCGTGCATCGTGCAGGTGCGCGACCACGGCGTGCCGGTACCGGCGGAGTGGCGCACCGGAGGCGGCAACGGAGAGGCCGCGAGCATTCGCGAGCTGTATCTGCGTCTGGTGGTCAGCCAGCGCGCGCGGGTCGCGGCGGTCCAGCAGGTCACCGTCGAGCTGGCCCCGGCCGGGCAGGGCTTTGTCGTTCGCGAGCTGCCGCGCGCCGGCGTGTACGACGCGCCGCTCTTGCACCGGATGCAGAAGCTCGTGGCGACGCTGCCGGCGTACGAGCTGCTGCACGTCGACTTCGGCGAGATCGCGCACGCGCCGCCGGGCTATCGCGCCGGGGCATGGCGCGAGCTGTTCGGCGGCGAGCCGTCGATCGCCAACTACTTGTTCTATCCCCAGCCGACGACGATGATCGCCACGGGCTTCATCGCCTCCATGGCCGACGGGGTCCAGTGAGCGACGCCGAGGTCGCCGACGAGGTGCGAACCGCGCTGCGCGAGCTGGTCGCGGAGATCGGTGCAGTCTCTGCGTGCATCGTCGAGCACGACGACCTGCGCACCGGCGTGCCGGCGCGGACCCTGGCGCTCGGCGGCGGCGAGTATTTGCGCGTCGAGCTGCCGACGCGCCACAGCCGCGACGTCGATGTCGAGGCCGCGTTCGAGCGGACGACCCGGCAGCTGCGCGCGATCCGGCGGCGCTGGGAGATCGCGCGGCTGCCCGAGGTGAGCGTGTCGCCGAGCGCGGTGCCGACCAACGAGCGGATCGCCGAGCGGATCCGCGGCTACCTGCGCGCGCTGGTCAGCATCGACCGGGTGACCAACGCGTTCGTCACGCGCGGCGCGACGCTGATCGCCGCGGCGCAGAAACCGGGCGACGTGGAGGCCACGCGGTGGCCGTTCCTGGCGCGCCGGGTGCTCGCGACCCACGCGCCGCACAGCTCGCACGGCGAGATCATCGATCCCGACGCCTACGCGATGAGCTTCTGGTACGACGCCGCGCTGGTGGTGCTCCTGGTCGAGCCCTATGCGGTCGACTTCGTGCGCCACCGGGCGCGCCAGGTCGCGCGCGAGCTCGCGAGCCTCTTGCCGATGCTCGAGCCCGATCCCGACTCGCCCGCGGCGATCCGCCGCCGGCCGCCGACCACGCCCTGATCGCACCGGCGCGCGGCGGCGCTACTCGCCGATCAGCGACTTCAGCACCGAGGCGTCGCCCTCGAGGGCGAGGCGCTGGAGGTAGAGCCCCAGGCCGCGCTCGCCGCCGAGCTCCTCGCCGCCACCTGCGCGGCCCGGGCCGCCGTGCAGGAGCTGGGGCAGCGCGGTCCCCGGGCCCGGGCTCTGCGACGCCATCTTCGACGAGCCCAGGTACAGTCGGCCGACCCACGGCGACGCCGCGGCGACGAACGCGCCGACCCAGTCGCGGTCGTCGGAGTACGCCGAGCTGACGAGGCACCCGTCGCCGCGCGCCACGAACGCGGCGGCCAGCGCCGGGTCGCCGTCGTAGGCGCCGAGCGTGGTCACCGGGCCGAACACCTCGTGGGTGTGGAGCGGCTCGCAGGTCATCGGCGACTGCGTCGAGCGCACGACCGGCCCGACGAAGAAGCCCTTGCCGGCGGGCACGCCGATGGGCTCGACCTCGCCGGTGCCGCCGTGGATGGCCTCGGTCTCCGCCGCGAGCCGCGCGATGCCCGCGCGCACGTCATCGCGCTGCTGCGCGGTCGCGAGCGGGCCCATGCCCACGCCGTCGCGAGCCGGATCGCCGACCGCGATCCGCCCGAGCCGGTCGCGCATCGCATCGGCGACGTCGGCCATGCGCTCGGATGGCACGAGCACGCGGCGGATCGCCGTGCACTTCTGCCCGGTCTTCTGCGTCATGTCGCGCACGACATCGACGACGAACAGCGCGCCGGCCTCGCTGCCGAGGTCGACGTCGGGCGCCAGCACGGCGGCGTTGAGGCTGTCGGCCTCGATGTTGAGCCGGACGCCGCGCTCGACGATCGCCGGGTGCGTGCGCAGCATGCGCGCGGTCGCCGTGCCGCCGGTGAACGCGACGACGTCGCCGGGCGCGAGCTGATCGAGCAGCGCGCCGGCCGGCCCGACGAGCAGCTGCAGCGCGCCCGCCGGTAGCAGCGGCGCGAACAGCTCGGTCATCCGGTGCGCGACCAGCGCGGTCGCCGTCGCCGGCTTGGCGACCACCGGCATCCCGGCGAGCAGCGCGCATGCGAGCTTCTCGCACAGCCCCCAACCCGGAAAATTGAACGCATTGATGTGGACCGCGACGCCGCGACGCCGCGCCCACGCGTGCTGGCCGCCCATGCGCGCCGTGCGGCCGACCTGAACGGCGTCACCGTCGGCGAGCAGCCGCCGCCCGCCGAGCTTCGCGCCCAGATCGGCGTAGTGCGACAGCGCGAGCGCGCCGCCGTCGATATCGAACTTGGCGTCGCCGCGCGTGTTGCCGCCGTTGGCGACCGCGAGCGCGATCAGCTCCTCGCGCGCGCCGTGGATCGCCTTGGCGAGCGCCGCGAGCAGCGCGCCGCGCTGGGCATACGTCAGCTGCCCGAGCTCGCGGCTACCGGCGGTGCGCGCGTGGGCGAACGCCGCCGCGAGATCGTGGCCTCCGGTCGCGACCTCGGCGAGCGGCTCCTCGCTCGCAGGGTTGACCAGGGTCGCCTTGGCGCCCGCGCCGGCCGACCACGCTCCCGACAGATAACTGGTGAGCAGCTGCATGGCGCGTTCTTACCCTATCTTTCGCCCGATCTGATCCCGGGCCGCCGGGGAGGGCTTTGTTATCGTGGGGCGGTTGATGGTCTCCTCGCTCACCAAGCGGCTCGCGGCGGGTCTGGCGCTGCTGGTGATCGTCGTGATCGGCGGTGGCTTTGGCTACTACCTGATCGGGCGCGGCGCGTGGGCCTTCGCCGACTGCGTCTACATGACGGTGATCACCGTGACCACCGTCGGCTACGGCGAGGTCCTGTCCAACATGGACCGCGTCGAGTACGCGCGCGGCTTCACGATCGTGCTGCTCGTGTTCGGCACCGGCAGCATCGTCTACTTCGCCTCGACGATCACCGCGTTCATCATCGAGGGCGACCTCCGCAGCGTGCTGTTCGCCTCGCGGCTCAAGAAACGGATGAAGCGTATGAAGGATCATGTCGTCGTGTGTGGCGCGGGGTCGACCGGGCGCCATGTCATCGAGGAGCTGCTCGCCACCGGCACCCCGGTGGTCGCGATCGACGTCCGCGAGGCGGAGCTGCGCGACATCGCCGAGAAGTTCCCCAAGGCCGAGTTCACGTATCTGGTCGGCGACGCGACCGACGACGATGTCATCGCGCAGGCCAGCCTCGAGCGGGCGCGCGGTCTGGTCGCCGCGCTGTCCTCGGACAAGGACAACCTCTACCTCACGGTGTCCGGACGCCAGATTTCCCCAGGGGTGCGGATCGTCGCGCGCTGCGCCGAGCTGACGCACGTCGAGAAGATCCGCCGGTCGGGCGCCGATGCGGTGGTATCGCCAAATTTCATCGGCGGCATGCGTCTGGTGTCGGAGCTTCTGCGCCCTGCGGTCGTCCGGTTCCTCGACGACATGCTGCGCGACCGGCGCGCGACCTTCCGGATCGAGGAGATCCGCCTCGGCGAGCGCGTCACCGAGCTCGGGGGCACCCTGCGCGACGCGAAGATCCGCGAGCGCTTCGGTATGACCGTGCTCGCGGTGCGCGCCAGCGATAATCAGTCCTGGGTGTACAACCCCGACGCACGCGAGAAACTCGGTCCCGGAATGACGCTCGTGGTGCTGGGATCTGCCGAACAGGTTGCAGAGTTGCGCGGAGCTGCCGAGTAGCTGCCGGCCCGCTACCCGAGCCGACCGGCCAAGCAGATGCATGCGAGGTCGCGGTCGTGGTAGCAACAGCGGATGACCGCCGACCGGCGCAATCGCAAGCCGCGGCTCTACCGGGGCGCGCAGCGCTCCCGGAGGGAGTGCGGAGTCGATCGACCGCACGAACCGGGTACGCCCCGGCTGTCGGTCATCGTCCGGTCGTACAACCGGCTGCCGGCGCTCGCCGAGCTGCTCGAGGCGCTGCTCGCGCAAGACCACGACTCGTTCGAGATCGTCGTGATCGAGCAGACCCCCGAGCGCGCCCCCGCCGACGTCGCGCGGCTCGACGAGCTCGCCCGCGATCCGCGGGTTCGCATCCTCATGCATCCGCCGCTCGGCGGCCCGGGCGCGCGCAACGCCGGGGTGCGAAGCGCGCGCGGCGACCTGCTGGTCTTCATCGACGATGACGACCTGCCGGCGAGCACCGACTGGCTGCGCCTCCACGAGGCCAACTTCGACGACCCGGCGTGCCTCGGCGCGACCGGGCGCTTCATCGACGACGGCCCGCCCTACGTCAACATGGCGCGCGCGCGCCGCCAGGTGCTGTCGTTCAACATGCTCAAGTGGCAGCGCGTCTACGCGCGTACCGACCAGCGCAAGCGCGTCGAGAGCGTGATGGGCGGCAACGTCGCGATCCGGCGGTTCACCCTCGAGCGCTTCGGCCTGTGGGACGAGTGCACGCCGATCGAGGACGAGCCTTCGCTCGCCTACCGGATCAACGCCGGGAAGCACCACGACGAGTATCTGCTGTTCGATCCCGCGCCGCGCATGATCCGCCGGCTCGACGTTCCCGGCGGCATGGCCAAGCGCACGATGTCGGGTCCGGTGTACGCCAAGCGCGTCTTCACGTTTCTACACAACATCGTCGGGCACTACTTCCCGATCCGCTTCGTGCTGCTCTACCCGGCGTACATCTACTTCGTCGCGTACCACGTGATCCAGTGGATCTGCAGCGACAGCAAGAAGCACCAGACGCTGGCGCGCAGGATCTGGGCGGTGTCGGGCATCTGCCTGTCGTTGATTCCGCTGTGGACGGTCTGGCTCGGCGAGTGGCTCGTGCGGCGCATCCGCCATGGCGAGCCGCCGCACCGGCCCGAGCTGTCGCCGGTGGCGGAGGCCGGCCCCGAGCTGGGGGAGCTGGTCTCGGCGCCCTCGCGCGTCGCGTAGCGAGCCCGCGGCTCGCGATCAACCGTGCGGGCGGCGGCCCGCGTGGCAGCGTTCATTGGCGGCGGTGACCGACGCGATCGCCTTGTGGCACGCGGCCGCGATCGCGCGCTGTGCGTTGGGCTCGGGGTTGGCCTTCTTGCCCGCCGCGAGGTCCTGCTGCGTGCGATCGATCCACGCGTCGATGTCGTTCGTGTCGCCGTCCTCGAGGTTCGGGCACGCCTTGTAGGAAGCGAGCGCGGACAGAAGGCCATCGCACTCGGCGTCCATCGTGCCGAGCGCGACCTCGGGCGGCGCGGCGATCGGCTCGCCCGGCGCCACCGGCGGCGGATCGCGGTGGCAGGCACCGAGACAACCAAGGACGCATCCCAGGACGATCGCGAGCGCTCCGAGCTTGGTGGCTGCCATGAGGCGAGCAGCGTCTTTACCATGCGCCCGGCCGCGGCGGCCGCCACTAGCTCCGTTTGCTGCCGGCCCGCGCGTCGCGATCCGGTACGACCCAGAGGATCTCCTTGGCGATCGCCTCGGCGCTCGACATGCCGGGGAACGCAGCCCACAGCTGCCGGGCCTCATTGCCGTAGCGCACCATGCCGGTGTGGTTGGTCTTGTCGGCGTCGCGCACCGGGTCGGGGTCGACGAAGCCCAGGCCGCAGCGCACGCGCTCGAGGTCGCGCGGCGCGCCGGTCAAGAACGTCCAGCCCGGGCCGATCCGGCGCTCCTTGACGTACGCGGCGAGCGCCTCTGGCGAATCCTCGTCGGGCTTGAGTGTGAACGAGTACATGAAGATATCGCGGCCGATGCGATCTTCGAGGAGCGACTGCACCTTCAGCAGGTTGCTCGTCACCGGGCTGCAGATGCCCTGGCACCGCGCGTACATGAAGTTCATCACGACGCAGCGGTCTCGGATCAGATCCTCGTAGAGCCGCGCGCGCTTGCCCTCGTGGGTCGTCAGCGTGACATCGGGGAAGTAGCGCCGGCGGATCAGCTCGCGGGCGGACACGCGGGCCCATCGCGGGCTCGACGGCGCGGGGGC
>DATIPJ010000634.1:0-7776 GCA_035472155.1 Kofleriaceae bacterium | reverse complement strand
CGCTGGACCGCGGCCTCGACCTCGGCCTTGCTGCGCGCGGGGACGGGCGTGGCCGCGGGCTCGGGCTTCTTGGCGCGCTTCTTCTTCTTGGCCTCGCGCGGAATCGGGATCTCGCTGATGTCGGGCATGCGCGACGCGAGGTCGCCGCGGTTGTGGACCAGGATGCGGGAGCCGCCGTCGCGGAAGATGACCTCGACCTTGTTGTCGGGGAGGAGCTCGATCACGAATCCGATGTCGAACACGGGATGATGGACGACGTCCCCTTCCTCGTAGGCATCGCGAATCGAGTACGGGCGGCAGTTGTTGAGGTCGCCCTCGGTGGCGCGCGCCATCGCGTCATCCCAACCGATCCGGCGTGGCGACGGTTTCTTGGATCCGCCCTCGGCGGCCTCCTCGACGCCGTCACCGCGTGGTTTTCGGTACGCGTGAACCTCTCCGCACACGACACATTGCACGCGGCGGACTTCGTCCTCGTACATGCTGATGATCGTGTGGGTTGTATCCGCCTTGCAGCGCGGCGACGGGCAGTACGCCTCGATCTCTCCGCCCACTTCATCGGCGTCTTCTTCGAAGATGGAATCCATCCCATGCCTCTTTTGGACGAGTGTCGGCGCCTAACTATCGATAACTGCACAAAATCCGGAAGTCCGGATTGAATGATGCATTAGTTAGCCGTCTAACACATGATCCTGTGAGCTAGCAACCTTGCGCACTTACAACTGACAGAGAACGTGGCAGGATTCTCGGCGCGTGCGCCGCGTTCTGCTCGTGAACGCCTTGATCTTCGCGGTGTTGGCCGCGGCGGTCGCGCTTGCCTACTACGGCTATTCATACACCAGCGAAGTGTCCTCGAATGAGCGCGAGCTCGCGCTGCTGCAGGAGCTCGCCGACGAGCGCGTGCTGACGATCGAGTCGGACATCGAGGCGGCGGATCTGCGACTGGTCGAGGCGATCACCCAGATCGAGCCGATGTCGGACCTCGGCGATGCCGTGCGGAAGAGCCGCGCGGCGGTCCGTAGCGTGTTCGTGCTCGACGATCGCCTGCGCCTCTTGCCCGACGGCACGGTGTCGACCCGCGGCCGCGCCGGCATCGAGTTTCGCGACAAGTTCCTCGCGAACATCTTGCCCGAGCTGCCGCTGGCCAAGCAGCCGGTCGGCAAGCGCGGCCACTACTACCGGACGTGGGAGGGCCGCCCGTTCCTGTTCTCGTTCATCAAGAAGGTGCTGCACGAGCGCACGTTCTACGTCGTGATCGAGGAGGACCTCGTCTACCTGGTCAACAACGTGTTCCAGCAGTTCTTCTCGGTGTCGGCGTCGTCCAAGCGCATTTACCAGGTGCTCGACGAGAAGGGCGGCCTGATCTTCGGCTTCCCGCTGGTCGGTCTCGCCGGGCCCGCGCAGGAGAGCCGGTTCCTGTCGACCGTCGACGGCTGGGTCCTGCGCGTCACGCAGAAGGACATCGCCGATCCAGCGCTCGAGCGGCGGCAGCTGATCGATTCGCTGCTGATCGGCGTCGCGGTCACCGTCATCCTCGGCGGGCTGACCATCCTCGGCCTGGCGATCCGCCGCGAGCGCCGCCTCAACGAGCTCAAGAGCGAGTTCATCTCCAACGTCTCGCACGAGCTCAAGACGCCGCTGTCGATCATCTCGATGTTCGGCGAGATGCTGGCCGAGGGTCGCACCAAGAGCCCCGAGCAGGCGCACGAGTATGCGGAGATCATCTGGCGCGAGAGCGTGCGGCTCGGCCGGCTGATCGACAACGTGCTCGACTTCGCCAAGATCGAGCGTGGCATGGGCGTCTACGAGTTCGGCGATGCCGACCTCGGCGAGGTCATCGATCGCGTGGTCGTGGTCTCGGCGCGCCGGGTCGCCGCGGCCGAGATGACGCTCGAGGTCGACATCGAGCCCGACCTGCCGCCGGTGCACATCGACGCCAGCGCGATCACGCTCGCGGTCCTCAACCTGATCGACAACGCGATCAAGTACGCCCCCGATGGCAAGCGAATCGCGCTCGGCGTGCGCCGGGTCGGCGAGCGCATCATCGTCACCGTGCGCGACTGGGGCCCGGGCATCGATCCCGAGGAGCACGAGCGGATCTTCGACCGGTTCTATCGCGCGCGCGCGATCCGGCTCAAGCCGATCCGCGGATCCGGAATTGGCCTCGCGCTGGTGCAGCACATCGCGCGCGCGCACCACGGCGATGCAGCGGTCACCAGCGCGCCGCAGCACGGCGCCAGCTTCCGCATCTGGTTACCGATCTCTGGTAATAACTAACCGTGGCCGATTCCGAGGAGACCCCGAAGAAGCGCATCCTTGTGATCGAGGACGAGCCTGACATCGTGCGCGGCCTGCGCGATGCGCTCGAGTTCGAGGGCTTCGAGGTCCTGGCGCGCGGCACCGGTGCCGAGGGCCTCGCCGCCGCGATGGACTGGGCGCCCGATGCGGTCCTCCTCGATCTCATGCTCCCCGACGACAATGGCTACCGCGTGTGCGAGACCCTTCGCCAGCGCGACGAGACCGTGCCGATCATCATCCTCACCGCCAAGGCGCAGGAGAGCGACAAGATCCGCGGCCTCGACGCCGGCGCCGACGACTACGTCACCAAGCCGTTCTCGGTCGCCGAGCTCATCGCGCGCATCAACGCGATCTTCCGCCGCCAGGCGCGCATGGTGAGCCACAGCGACGAGACGTTCACGATCGGCACCTGGCAGATCAACGCGCGCAAGCACACGATGAGCCGCGGCCGCACCAGCAAGCGCCTCACGTTCTACGAGCTCGAGGTGCTCAAGCTCCTGCGCGAGCGCAGCGACGAGACGGTCTCGCGCGACGAGCTGCTCGAAAAAGTCTGGGGCATCCAGGCCTCGCCCACCAGCCGCACCGTCGACAACTTCATCGTGAAGCTGCGCCGCAAGCTCGAAGAGGATCAGAAGAACCCCCGCCACATCCTCACGGTGTACGGCCTGGGCTACAAGCTGGTCCCTTGATGGCTTGCGCCGTGAGCCCCCACCCCGACGTCGCGCAGTCGCGCCTCAGCGCCGTGGCGCGGAGCATCACTCGTCGAGGTGGCCGGTGAGCTTGAGCTTGTTGCGGGCGGCCTTGGCCAGCTTGCTGCGCGGGCGCTCCTCGATGATGCCCTGGAGCAGCTCGGCGCCGAGGTCGTCGTTGCCGCCGGTGCCGGACTCGAGCAGGCGGAAGCCGAGGGCGTAGATCGCCTCGTCGGAGACCTCGCTCTCGCGGGCGAGGCGGGTGGCGACCGGGAAGCCCTTGGCCGAGAGGCGCGCGAACTGCTCGAAGACCGGGTCGTCGGTGTGGGTCGAGCGCAGGAGGCCCTCGCCCGCGGCCTCGAGCGCGAGGACGGCGAGCAGGAAGCGCTGCTCGTCGTCGATCGCGGTGTCGATGTCGGCGCGCGAGCGCAGGAGCGGGCGCAGGCTGCCGAACGCCTCGACCGACTTGCCGGCCTTGCGCAGCTTGCGCGCGCGCTCGAACAGCAGCTCGACGTGGCGCGCGGGGGCGACGTCGGCGATCAGCTCGGCGAGCACGCGCTCGAGGACGATCTGATCGGTGGTCGCCTTGCCCTTGGCGTGGAGCTCGAGGTCGCTGCGTACGCGATCGACCAGCTCGTCGATCGCCTGGTTCGACACGTGGCCGCGGTGCGAGCGAATGACGCCCGCGTAGCGGCGCGCGACCTGCTCGTCGGTGGCGGCCAGGAGCGCGCGGGTCGCCGGCAGCACGGCCTCGGGTGCCTTGGCCAGGCCGCGCCCGGCCGCGTCGCGCGCGGTCGGGTCGTCGCCACCGAGCGCCTCGATCAGCGGCTTGATCGCCGAGGCGCCGCCGCCCGCGGGGAGGCGCTCCATCGCCAGCTTCTGCGCCATGGCGTTCTTCGACTTGGCGAGCGCGGCGAACGGCTTGGCCAGCGCCTCGGGGATGCGCGCGCCGCGCAGGGTGTCGACGGATGCCTGCACGACCGCCAGGTCGTCGCCGTCGGCGTATTCGATCAGCGCCTCGATCACCTTCTCGGTGCCCTTGACCTCGGCCTGGGCGACGATCCGGCGCAGGCCGGCGATCGCGGCGAGCCGGATCGGCCGCGGCTGATCGGTGCCCGCATACTTGAGCAGCAGCGCGCGATTCTCGGGGCGCGCCAGGTAGCCGATCAGCCGGAGCAGGGCGGCGAGCGCGGCCAGCGCCCGGGCGACCTCGGGATCGCGCAGCGGATCGGCGGGCGCGGGCTCGCCGTTGGTCGTGGGCGCGGCCTTCGCCTTGGCCTTCCCGGCGCCCTTGGCCTTGGCCTTGGCTTCGGCCGCCTTGTGCGCGGCGGCGAGCGCCTTGGCGAGCAGCTTGCTGGCCTCGGTGGTTCGCGCAGCCGCGGACTTCTCGATCACCGCGACCACCTTGTCGACCTTGTCGGTCTTGTCGTCCCGGTCGGCCCGGTCGCCCGCCTCGGCCTTCGACCGATCGAGCTCGGCGCGCAACAGCTGCAGCGCCTGCTCGCCGAGCTCCTCGTCGGACAGCTGATCGAGCACGGCCTCGATCGCCGGCTGCGTGCCGCGCCGGAGCAGCAGCTGCGCCATCATCCGGCGCGCCGCGACCGCGCCGGTCCCGATCTCCTTGCGCAAGGCGGCCTCGGCCTCGGCGCCGTACTCGGCGAGCAGCTCGCGGGCGCGCTCGGCGAGCGTGTCGTCGTCGCCGCGCAAGAGTGGAATCAGCCGCGGCGCGATGCCGCTGGTCCCCATGTCGGCGAGCGCCTCGAGCGCGATCCGGCGCACCACGGCGTCGCCATCGGCCAGCCGCCCGCTGAGCGCGGTCTCGACCGCCTTGTCGCCCTTGCCGACCGCGGCCAGCACGGTGACGGCCGCCGCGCGCAGCTCCACTCGATCCGACTCGAGCAAGTCGATGATCGCTCCGCCCAAGTTCGTCGCTTGCGCTCCGTTCATCCTGACCTGCTTCGCAGGTCCCCGTCCGCTTCGCGGCCGGCCGCCGCTTCGCGGCACGGCTGAATTCTTCACCATGGATGCACCCTGATGGAGACCGTACCGACGAGGCTCGGGCGTTGTAAAGCCCGGGCGCCCGTCACACGAAGTCGCGGCGGTGAAACAGCAGGGCGGCGAGCGCGAGGAGGCCGACGATCCAGCCCAGGCCATGGCCGGCGGCGAGCGCGACGTAGCTCCAGGGCACGAAGTCGCCGTGCACGCTGACCACGGAGCCATCGAGCGTGCGGCCCGACACCGCAAACAGGTGGACATCGGGCACGATCTCGAGTGCGACCCGCGCAGCGACCCGGATCCAGGGCGCGGCGAACCGGGTCGCGGCCTCGAGGTCCGGCACGAGCCGGCCGATGATCCACATCGCGAGCGCGAAGATGCCCGACAGGAACGGCGTCGAGAACGACGAGAAAAAGATGGCGATCGCCGCGACGGTCAGCACCTCGAGCCACGACAGCACGATCGCCTTGACCACGCCGCTCGAGACCCCGACGCGCTGCGCCAGCAGCATGATCAGCATGGCGAGCGCGAACACGCCGACCAGGACGCTCAGCACGAGCGCCATGCCCGTGTACTTGCCGACGACGAACTCCCACCGGCTGATCGGCTTTGACACGATCGCGTGGATCGTGCGGCGCTGGACCTCGGTGTAGAGCAGGAACACGCCGAGGAAGATCGCGGTCAGCGAGCCGAACAGCGAGATGCCGGCCAGCCCGACGTCGCGCGCCACCCGGCCGGCCTCGTGCATCGAGAGCTGCCCGAGGACGATCGCGAGCAGGTTCGACCCGACGACCAGCACGAGGATGCCGTACAGCACGCGGATGCGCGCCGCCTCGCGGAACGTGTTGAGCGCGATCGCCCAGATCCGGCCGATCATCGCGCGCGCTCCTCCGCAGGGCGCTCGTCGTCGGGGCGCTCCAGCGTGGGGCGTTCGGCCCCGGCGACCTGGCGCATGAACAGGTCCTCGAGGGTCTCGTGGCGCGGCGCGATCGCGACGACCTTGGCGCCGGCGGCGTGTGCGCGGGCGATCCACCCGTCGACGTCGGCATCGGCGGCGAGCGTGAGCGATAGCTCGTCGCCGACGCGGCGCACCCGCGTGGCGCCCTCGACCAGTGCGCGCTCGAGGCCGTCGGGCGTGGCGGCGAGCTTGACCGTGATGTCGACGCCCTGCAGCGTGCGCGAGACCAGCTCGGCCGGCGTGCCGTGGGCCTGGAGCTGGCCGCGCGCGATGATCGCGACGCGATCGGTGATCGCCTCGACGTCGGACAGGATGTGCGTCGAGAAGAACACCGTCTTGCCGCGGTCGCGCAGCTCGAGGATCAGGTCGCGGACCTCCTTGCGCCCGATCGGATCGAGCCCGCTCATCGGCTCGTCGAGCACGACCAGCTCGGGATCGTTCATCAGCGCCTGGGCCAGGCCGGCGCGCTGCAGCATGCCCTTGCTGAACTTCTTGAGGCTCTGCGACCGCGCGCGCGACAGCCCGACGCGCTCGATCAGCTCGTCGGCGCGCTTCTTGCGGACCGCGGCCGAGAGCCCGAACAGCCGCCCCGCCAGGTCGCACAGCTCGCCGACGTTGAGGTAGTCGTAGAAGTACGGCGACTCGGGCAGGAAGCCGATCTTGAACCGGGCCGCGCGGCTCGGCAGCTCCTCGCCGAGCAGGCGCGCGGTGCCGCCGGTGGGCCGGATGAGGCCCATCAGCGTGCGGATCGTCGTCGTCTTGCCCGCACCGTTAGGTCCGACGAACCCGAAGATGTGACCGCACTCGACGCTGAACGTCACGCCGCGCAGCGCCTCGACCTTCTTGCGGGTGAACGGCGTGCGGTACGTCTTCCTCAGTTCGTGGACGTCGATCGCCAGTTCCAAGCCGTGCCAGGATAGCGCCACTCGATCCCCGGCGTGTGCCCGCGCTCGCTTAAGCATCCCTCAATGTTCGGGGCGAGCGGCCGAATCAGTGCTTGTATGACCGAGGTCGGCGCGCTGGCATCGTGGCTGGACTCCGCCCTCAGCAAGGTCATCGCGGATGTCGCCCGCGCGCGATCGCTGGTGAGCGAGGCGATGGCGCGCCTGTCCGCGACGTTCGCCAAGCTGCGCGAGCAGCTCGCCGCCGACCGCGCGCTCTACGAGGCCACGCTGCACGAGGTCAACGGCAACGCCGGCGGCAGCGGCCTGGTCGGCGCGCTGCGCGACGTGCTGGCGCGCTTCGTCGACGACATGGTGCGGATCAGCGCGGCCAGCGTGAAGATCATGATGGAGGTCGAGTCGCTGCGCGGCCACACCTCCAAGGTCGCCGTGCGCGGCCAGCAGATCGAGAACATCGCCTCGACGACCCGCATGCTGTCGCTCAACGCGCGCATCGAGGCCCAGCGGATCGGCAGCTCGGGGGCGGTGTTCCGGGTCGTCGCCGACGAGATCAAGACGCTCGCGCGCGAGTCGGGCGCGCTGAGCAAGGCGATCCGCGAGGCGCTCGCCGTGCAGTCGGCGTCGCTCGCCAAGGCCAGCGCCGAGGTCAGCCAGCTCGCCGCCTACGACCTCGACCACGTGGTCGCCAGCCACAAGCACCTCGACTCGACGATCGGCAAGCTCGCCGCGATGAGCGCCAGCTCGCTGCACATCCTGGCGCGCATCCAGACCGAGGCCGATGCCGCGCTGCAGGCGCTGCAGTTCGAGGAGACCCTGAGCCAGCTCCTGCAATCGATCACCGACCGGCTCGAGGCGGTGCGCGCCGCCTGCAAGTCGGGCGATGTCGCCCAGCTCACCGAGCTAGAGGTTCGCACGCGCGCCGGCGGCCTCGCCGAGG
>DATIPJ010000633.1:0-4749 GCA_035472155.1 Kofleriaceae bacterium | reverse complement strand
GCCACCCGTGCGATGCCGTTGGCGGGTGCTTCGATCTGGGCGGTCGCTGCGAGAAGCCCTGCTTCGCTGCGGCGCTCGACGGCTCCGAGCTGGATCCGACTGTTCTTCGCCTGCTCGGGCGTCAGGGTGACTGTACCGGGCCGTTGCACCGGCTCGGCCGGCTCGCCGGCGGGCTCGTCGGGAGCTCCCGCGGCCTTCGCGGTGTCATGCGAACCGCACGCAGTGCCACCAGCCAGGATCGCGAGGTTGAAAGGGACCATGGCAAGTGCGAGGGCCAACATCGAGGGCCATCGCGTGAACATGGAGACGGCGAGCCGCGCCGGCACGACGCCGGTGCGACTCCGTCGAGGAATCGACATACGCAAAGCACAAACCTCCTGCAACGCGCGCGTGCGCGGTACGAATCGATCGACCAGAGATCAACGCGCGGTCAGGCGATCGGAGGGCGCAGTGCAGGACTCGGCGGCAAGCAGCCGACGAGCGCAACGAGATTCATGACGACACCGAAGCTCGCGGACTCGGGCATCGCGACGGTGATGACCGTGTCTGCCGACAGAGGAACGAGCTGGTTGTTGGCACAGCTACCGAGATGGAACGTGCCGGAGCATCCGTGCTCGCCCTTCCCGAGGGGCTCACCATTGTGCGTATCGCCGGCTGCGTCGGCAACATCGCCGTACGCGGTCCAGTGCACGGCGAGCTCGACGACCTCCATCACACCGGGAGTGATCGCCAGTACGAGCAGCAGTGCGATCCAGCGAGCTTTCAACGCTTTGCAAGGCTAGCGGGTGGACCCTTCATGGTCAAGGCAGCGATTGTTGCGTGGGCGCATCCGAAGGATCGTGAGCTTGCCACCGGCCGTTGCTCGGGCGTAGCTAGATGGAACCGCACAGCGAGCCTCCGACATGAAGATCATCGAGATGAACTGGATGCAAGTCGAGGCCTACCTCACGCGCGACGACCGCGCCGTCGTCCCGATCGGCTCGACGGAGCAGCACGCGGCGCTCAGCCTCGGCGTCGATCTCATCCTCTCGGAGCGGGTGTCGGTCGAGGCCGCCGCGCCGCTCGGGGTGCCGGTATTCCCGACGCTCAATTATGGCTACACGCCCTACTTCACCGCCTACCCGGGCACGGTCAGCCTGCGGATCGATACGCTGATCGCCCTGGTGCGCGACGTTCTCGACAGCCTCCAGCGCAGCGGCTTTCGGCGCATCGTGTTCGTCAACGGCCATGGCGGCAACGCGCCCGCCGGCTCGCTGATCCAGGAGTGGATGGCCGACCACCCCGGCACCGCGGTGCGATTCCACAACTGGTACAACGCGCCCAAGGTGTGGGCGAAGGTCCAGGCGATCGATCCGGTCGCCAGCCACGCGTCGTGGATGGAGAACTTCCCGTGGACGCGCGTGCCGGGTGTCCGCTATCCGGACGAGCAGAAGCCGATGATCGATATCGAGCGGTTCCGCCTGCGCGACCCCAGGGCCGCGCGCGAGATGCTCGGCGACGGCAACTTCGGCGGGCGCTACCAGCGCTCCGATGACGAGATGCTCGCGCTCTGGCAGGTCGCGGTCGCCGAGACCCGCGAGCTGATCGAAGGGCCGTGGGCGTGACGCCGCACGACAGCGCGCCGCGAGGTGGCGCCGACGAGCCCATCCTCATCTGGGGCGCGGGCGCCGTGGGCGGGACGATCGGCGCGTACCTGGCGCGCGCCGGGCATCCGGTCGTGCTCGTCGATATCGTCGCCGAGCACGTCGCCGCGATCCGCGAGCACGGCCTGGCGATCGAAGGCCCGATCGAGACCTTCGTGCAGCGCGCGTCCGCCTTCACGCCCGACGAGCTGCGCGGGCGATTCGCGCGCGCGATCCTCGGCGTCAAGGCGCAGCACACCGCGGCTGCCGCGCTGGCCCTCCGGCCGTTCCTCACGCACGATGGCTACGTCGTGTCGGCGCAGAACGGGCTCAACGAGCGCGTGATCGCCCAGCTCGTCGGCCGCGAGCGCACGATCGGCGCATTCGTCAACTTCGGCGCCGACTACCTCGCTCCGGGCCGCATCCTCTACGGCGGCCACGGCGCCGTCGTCATCGGCGAGCTCGACGGGCGCACGACCCCGCGGCTGACGGCGCTGCACGCCTCGCTGCGCGACTTCGAGCCCGCCGCGATCGCCACCGACAACATCTGGGGCTACCTCTGGGGCAAGCTCGCCTACGGCGCGCTCCTGTTCGCCACCGCGCTCACCGACGACTCGATCGCCGACGCGCTCGCGCTGCCGGCCCACTTCGCGCTCTACCGCGCCCTCGGCGGCGAGCTCCTGCGCGTCGCGGCGGCCGAGCGCGTGCGCCCCGAGGGGTTCAACGGCTTCGACCCCGCCGCCTTCTCCGACGGCGCTGCTCCGGCGGCGACCCAGCGCTCCATCGACGACATGGTCGCCCACAACCGGCGCTCGGCGAAGTCGCACAGCGGCATCTGGCGCGACCTCGCCGTGCGCAAGCGCAAGACCGAGGTCGACGCCCAGCTCGGCATGGTCGTCGACATCGCCGCCACCCACGGCCTCGCCACGCCGATCCTCGCGCGCCTCGTGCAGCTCGTGCACGAGATCGAGGACGAAGCCCGGCCGATGGACCGCCGCAACCTCGACGCGCTCGCCGAGGCCATGCGCTGAGCACCTGAAGAGAGGCGCACATGCTCATCGAGTTCCCTGGCAAGACCGCGATCGTCACCGGCGGCGCGCATGGCTTCGGCCGCGCGATCGCGCATGCGCTCGCCGCACGCGGCGCACACACCTGGACGTGCGACCTCCTCGCCGACGGGCTCGCAGACACCGCCGCGCAGGTGAGCCCCGCGGGCGGCGGCCGGCTCGAGACCTCCGTCGTCGACATCACCGATCGCGCGGCGGTCGGACGCTTCGTCGAGCGCGTCCGCGAGGCTACCGGACGGATCGACATCCTCGTCAACAACGCCGGCGGCGTGTGCGGACAGGTCGGCCAGCCGATCGAGGACGTCACCGCCGAGCAGTGGCAGGTCATCTACGACGTCAACGTCAAGGGCACCTTCCACTTCGCCCAGGCCGTCGCGCCGCACATGAAGGCCGCGCGCGCCGGGCGCATCGTCAACATCTCGAGCGGCGCGGGCCTGGGCGTGAGCCTGACCGGCATCCAGGCCTACGCGTCGGCGAAGGCGGCGCAGATCGGGCTCACGCGCCAGCTCGCGCACGAGCTCGGGCCGTTCGGGATCACCGTCAACACCATCGCGCCGGGCTTCGTTCGGTCGAACCCGAGCGCCGAGCGGCAGTGGCAGTCCTACGGGCTCGACGGGCAGCAGCGGCTCGTCGAGGGCATCGCGCTGCGCCGCATCGGCTCGCCGGCCGACATCGCCCACGCGGTGCTGTTCTTCGCTTCCGAGCACGCCGCCTGGATCAGCGGGCAGGTGCTCCAGGTCAACGGCGGCACGTAGCCGCGCGATCACGCCGCGGGGCGGATCTGCAAGTTGGCGAACGAGCCTTCCTGGCTATCGACCCACAGCGCCACGCCGCCGCGCGCGTTGCGCAGCCGGCTCACCACCAGCGTCGGCTGCGCGGCGCCGTCGATGAACACCTTGACCTGCGCGTGCCCGATCTCGATGTGCGCGTGGAACCAGCCCGCGGGATCCGGCGCCGGCGCGATCGCCGATTCGTAGACGCCGGGCGACTGCGCGCGCAGCGCCTCCCAGGTGTGCTCGGGCCACGCAACGTACTGCACGGCATGCGAGCGCTGGACCGCATCCGTCGACCGGAAGCGGAACGGCCGGAAGTACACCGCCTCGTAGCGGCCGGCGTCCTCGACGCCGAACGCGACCCCGACGAAGCTCGCGCCGCCCTCGCCCTGCCCGCGCAGATCGACATCGATCGTCCCCTCGGCGCACGCAACGCCGGCGGCCAGCGCCATGCCGATGTTGCTACCCTTGCGGTTGCCGCCGATCGGCGCGAGCCGCAGCACCTGCTTGCCGCCCTCGACGGCCACGCGCGCCTCGGCGTTCATCGTGCGCCACGCCGCGGCATCGCCGATCTTCGCCACATCGGGCCGGACCTCGGCCCGCGCGTCTGCCTCGGGCGTCACGCGTGGCTGCGTCTCCGGCGACGTCGCCCTGGAGCAAGCGCACGTCACGAGCAGCGCGCCGACGATGAAGTCGTTTCGTACCATCCGGCCATTCTGCAGGAGGCGGCGATCTTCTGTCGACGATCTTCACCGCGCTGCGATCCTCGCGCTCACGTCCCATGTGTCGCGAGGCGTCGCGCGACATCGCTGCGCATTGCAGATCGCGCCACGGGGCCGCACAGTGTCGCCGTGCCCGAGCCCGAGCCCCAGACGCCGTTCACCCTGGTGGGAGGCGCCGACCGCGTGCGCGCGCTCGTGGAGAGCTTCTACGACATCATGAGCGATCGCGAGCCCGCCCTCTCGCGACTCCACCGCTGCACACCCGAGGGCCGCGTCGACCGCTACTCGCGCGACCGCTTCGCCCTGTTCCTCATCGGCTGGCTCGGCGGACCGCAAGACTACATCGCCCAGCACGGCCACCCGCGGCTCCGCATGCGCCACGCGCGCACGCCGGTCGACCTCGCGATGCGCGACGCCTGGCTTCGCTGCATGACCGCCGCCATGGACGCGATGCAGCTCGCCGGCCCGGTCCGCACCTTCCTCGACGCCCGCTTCGCCGAGGTCGCCGACGCCATGCGCAACGTCGAGTAGCCCCCATCGGCCGCCTGTCTCGATCGCCTCAAAC
>DATIPJ010000632.1:0-2402 GCA_035472155.1 Kofleriaceae bacterium | reverse complement strand
CGATCGACGCGCGGCAACTGCGGTGGTCGGGCCAGCTGACTCCACAAGCAACCGCAGTTCCCGGCAAGCGGATCAGCCACGCGCGAACCAACTGTGCGACGTCACAGCGGTGTTCGAGGGGTGCAGCTGGCACATGCGCTGCAGCGCGGGCGCTTCGGCAATCGCCGGAGAATCACCATGAAGACCAAGGTCCGCTTCGTCGCCCTCGCGCTCGCTCTCGGTGCCACCGCCGGTGGCTGCTCCTCTGATCCGTCCGTGATGCCCGGAGGGGGCGACGACGACGGAGGCGGTGGTGGCAGTGGCGGCAGTGGGAGCAATCAGCCGCCCCCGCCGCCCGCGCCGCTCGACGCCACGGGCAAGTACACGATGCACAGCACGTTCGACATCGCGACCAACCTGCCGGGCACCGCGGGCGAGGTCGTCTCGACGATCATCGACGCGACCGACGACGATGACGACCCGACGCACTGGCTGCTCGATCAGATCATCGCGCACGTCCCCAACGACACCGTGCGCGACATCCTGTCGGCGAGCGAGGGCTTCGTCGCCGGCTACCTGAACGAGCGCCTGCTCGACCTCGCGCCCGATTTTCTGTCGACGCTGATCGAGATCAGCCGCGACCTCGGCGATGTCGGCAAGCACTTCGGGCTCGCCGAGACGCTCGAGCTGGCGCACGTCGGAGACGGCTACATGGCGGTGCACACCATCACCGGGGCGCACTTCAAGCTCGGCGACCAGGAGGGCGACTACGCGCTGTCGAACTACCAGCTGCCGAACGTGGTCGTGAGCAACGTGGCGGTGACGATGGACCAGACCGGTCAGCTCGCCATCGCGGCGCACGATGTCTCGCTCGCGTACGGCCAGCTCCTGCGGCTCGGGCTGGACGCGGCGATCATCCCGGCGCTCGATGCCTCGGCGCACAACCTCGGCGAGCTGCTCACCAGCAAGGCCCACTGCGACAAGATCGGCTCGGCGATCGCGGACGCGATCCACATCGGCAGCGCGAGCTTGTTCAAGTCGGCGTGCATCAACGGCCTCAACGCCGCGGCCAGCTTCGTGTACAGCAAGATCACCAGCATCGACGGCACGGCGCTCAAGTTCGGGCTCACCGGAAGCGCGCGCGCGACCGACAAGAACAACGATCGCAAGATCGATGCGATCCAGACCGGCAGCTGGTCGGGCACGCTGAGCTATGGCGCAACGCCCACGCCGCTGTTGCCGGCGACGTTCTCCGGTGAGCGGCAGTAGCCACCGCGCGCGCCGCGTCAGTACATCGAGCGATCGGGGCTCGGCGCGCCGGCGTAGCGCTCGAGCTCGGCGTTGACGAACCCGCCCAGCACGAGCGCGATCGTCGACAGATAGAACCACAGCAGCACGACGACCACGCTGCCGAACGCGCCGTAGAACAGCTCGTAGTTGCTCACGCGCTCGACCCATTGCGAGAGCCCCCACGACACGATCACCACCAGCAGCGTCGCGGTCAGCGCGCCCGGCCAGAGATGGCGCTCGGTGCCGAGCTGCCGCGACGTCGGACCGTAGCGATAGAGCAGCAACAGCGCTGCATAAAGGATCGCCATGAGACACGGCCAGCGCAGCCATCCGACGAGCCCCATGCCGCGCAGGTGGAGCAGCGCGATGATCCCCAGGAGCGCGACGACCACGCCGAACATCAGCATGAGCCCGAGCAGCGTCGCCGCGGCCATGGCGATCGAAACCAGGATCCGGTGAACGGGGTGGCGACGCTCGCGGACGCGATAGGCCCGGTTCAGCACCGCGATCAGCGCGCGGGCAGCGCCGCGGGCCGAGTAGACGGCAAGCACGAGGCTGGTCGCGAGCGCCAGCCCGAGCTCGCCGTTGGACCGCAGGGCCTGCCGCTCGAGCTGGTCGGCGACGAACCCCACGACCTCGGGCGGCAGCACGCTCTGCAACCCGCGCAGATGGCCGTGGATGTGGTGCGCGTCGGCGACCAGGCCGTACACGCCGACGACCGCGGCCAGCGTGGGCACGGTCGAGAGGATCGCGAACAGCGCCGTACCGGCGGCGAGCACGGGCATCTCGCCGAGCAGCGCATCGTGCGCCGCGCGCAGCCAGTGCGCGAACGCTGAGTCGCTCGTCCGCACCCACGACTGCATCCTCCGGAACCAGGTCACCTCCGCGATCCTACCAGGATGTACGCATGCCCAGCGGCCGCTGGCGGACCGAGGACCCGGAACGCGCCGCGCGGCGATCGAATCGTTTACCCTGGCCTCGATGGTCGCCGCCGCGAACGACCGCGAGCCGGCGGCCCCGCTGCCCGCGCGCGGAACGCTGATCGATACGCATTGCCACCTCGACGTCGCCGCGTTCGACGCCGATCGCGATGCTGTGGTCGCGCGCGCCGCGGCGGCCGGCGTCGCGGGCAT
>DATIPJ010000631.1:0-3104 GCA_035472155.1 Kofleriaceae bacterium | reverse complement strand
CGCGCTCGCCGACGAGCTCGGCCTGGCGTGCATCCTGCTCGGCCACACCGCGCGCGATCAGGCAGAGACGGTGCTGCTGCGCGTTCTGCGCGGCACCGGGCCGGCGGGGCTGGCGGCGATCCCGGCGGTGCGCGGCCGCTATGTGCGCCCGCTGCTCGCGCTCGAGCGGTCGGCGATCGATGCCTACGTCCGCGCGCACGCGCTTCCGGTGTGGGACGATCCGATGAACCGCGACCACAACATCGCGCGCGTGCGTGTCCGTGAGGAGATCCTTCCGGCGCTGCAGCGCGAGAACCCGCAGCTGCCCGCGGCACTCGTGCGCCTCGCGCGCAGCGCGTCCGAGTGGCTCGAGGTGATCGACGCGCTGGCGGCGCCATTCGCGCGCGTTCCGATCGACTGCGAAGCCCTCGCAGGTCAGCCGGCGGCGATCCGCAAGCGCGCTGTTTCGCTCGCGCTCGACGCTGCCGGGATCGACTACGACGCCGCGCACCTCGAGCGGCTCGATCGCCTGATCACCGCTCCCGGCCGCGGCGAGGTGTCGATCGACGTGCGGGGCGGCACGGTGGTGAAGAGCTACAGCGCGCTGTCGATCACAGCTGCCGTCACAGCTACCGTTGCAGCGCCCGGCACAGCTCCCGCGCTGCACGATCTGCGCGCGCCGATGATCGCGCCCGCGGGCTACGAGCTCCGCACGTGGCGCGCCGGGGATCGCATGCGCCCCGCGCGGCTCAAGGGCCGATCCCGCAAGTTGTCGGACCTCTACATCGATGCCAAAGTGCCCCGCGCAGCGCGTGCCACCGCGCGCGTGTTGGTTCGGCTGTACGACACGCAGATCGTGTGGGCCGAGCATCTCGGTGCAGCGTTCGGCGAGCCCGGTTTTGTTGCGTCGATTCCGCAATAGTTCCCGCCCGATCAGGTGGGACGTTTTGACAAGATTGGACTTTGCAACGCTCTCCAAAGGCCCCATGCTAGAGGACAAACGTTCCTCTGACCCCCGGATCTGCCGTTGCGCCAATCCCACAAGACCATCCTGATCTGGGCCATCCTGATCCTCATGTTCGTGAGCATCTATTCGATGTTTACGGACTCATCGAGCAAGGAAAAGGAGCTCGACGTCACCACGTTCCAGAGCCAGCTGGTGAACAAAGAGGACGCGGCCCGGATCGAAAAGATCACGATCGAGCCGCGCGGTCACGACGACGCTCGCTACGTCGTCCAGATGAAGAACGCCAGCCCTGCCAAGCAGGTGGTCTACGCAGAGTTTCCGGGCACGCTCACCAAGGACATCCGCGACGCGAACATCCCGTACTCGGTGAAGTCCAAGGACGAGTCGAGCATCTGGCCGCAGGTGCTGGTGTGGTGGCTGCCGATGCTGCTCCTCGTCGGGATCTTCTTCCTGTTCATGCGCCAGCTGCAGTCGGGCGGCGGCAAGGCGATGAGCTTTGGCAAGTCGAAGGCCAAGCTGCTTTCCGACCACCAGAACCGCGTGACATTCAAAGATGTTGCCGGCGTCGAGGAGGCGAAGGACGAGGTCGAGGAGATCATCGCGTTCCTGAAGGACCCCAAGAAGTTCACGCGCCTCGGCGGCCGCATCCCCAAGGGCGTCCTGATGATGGGCCCGCCGGGCACCGGCAAGACGCTGCTCGCGCGCGCGATCGCCGGCGAGGCGGGCGTGCCATTCTTCTCGATCAGCGGCTCGGACTTCGTCGAGATGTTCGTCGGCGTCGGCGCCAGCCGCGTCCGCGACCTGTTCGAGCAGGGCAAGAAGAACGCGCCCTGCATCATCTTCATCGACGAGATCGACGCAGTCGGCCGCCACCGCGGTGCTGGCCTCGGCGGCGGTCACGACGAGCGCGAGCAGACGCTCAACCAGCTGCTCGTCGAGATGGATGGCTTTGAGTCCAACGACGGCGTGATCATCATCGCCGCGACCAACCGTCCCGACGTGCTCGACCCGGCGCTGCTCCGCCCGGGCCGCTTCGACCGCCGCATCGTCGTGCCGCGCCCCGATCTGCGCGGCCGCATGGGCATCCTCCAGGTCCACACCCGCAAGGTCCCGCTCGGCGGCGTCGATCTCGAGATCCTCGCGCGCGGCACCCCCGGGTTCTCCGGCGCTGACCTCGAGTTCCTGGTCAACGAGGCCGCCCTGATCGCGGCCCGCCGCGACAAGGACAAGGTCGAGATGGAGGACTTCGAGGAGGCCAAGGACAAGGTCCTCATGGGGGCCGAGCGCCGCTCGATGATCATCTCCGAGAAGGAGAAGCGGACCACCGCGGTGCACGAGGCCGGCCACGCACTGGTCGCCCGGTTCGCCGGCGACGAGGCCGACCCGGTCCACAAGGTCACGATCATCCCGCGCGGCCGCGCGCTGGGCGTCACCCAGCAGCTGCCGCACGAGGACCGGCTCAACATGACCCGGGAGTTCGCGCAGAACCAGATCGCGATCCTGATGGGCGGCCGCGTGGCCGAGGAGATCGTGTTCGGTCAGAAGACCACCGGTGCCGGCAATGACATCGAGCGCGCCACCGAGCTCGCCCGGTCGATGGTGACCGAGTGGGGCATGAGCGACGAGTTCGGCCCGCTCAACTTCTCGGCCGGCAAGCAAGAGGTCTTCCTGGGGCGCGATTTCTCGTCGAGCGATCGCCACAGCGAGGACACCGCGCAGCGCATCGACGCCGAGATCCGGCGCATCGTGACGCAGCAGTACAACCGCGCGATGGAGATCCTGACCAGCCATCGCAAGGAGCTCGAGCAGATCGCCGAGGCGCTGCTCGAATACGAGACGCTCGATGGCAACGACATCGACACGCTGCTGCGCGGGGCGAAGCTGGAACGCCCGGTCTCGGCCGCCGCGAAGAAGCGCCAGGAAGCCGCTGCCGACAAGGACGAGACCGAGCGCAAGCGGCCCTCGATCCTGCCGCCGCTGGGTAAGAAAGACCCTTCGCCCGAGCCGGCCTGACGCGTGGTTCGCCGTGACCCCTGGCGATGGCACCGTCAGGGTGATGGGCATCGTCAACGTCACGCCCGATTCGTTCTCCGACGGTGGCCGATATGCCGACGCGCGCGGCTTCATCCTCGGCGGCGCAGTGGCGCACCAGGTCTCC